>DAOVVL010000164.1 GCA_030637205.1 Thalassospiraceae bacterium
CAACGCCACATGGGTGGCGATGTTCTTGTGGTTGGGCTCGCCCGTTTCGGGGTTGTGCAGCGCCAAGGGTGGAAACGGGATGTCTTCGCCGGTGGTGCCGCCCTTGGCAATGCCTAAGCTGTCGGTATGCATGATTTGAAAAGCAAGATAAGCGCCATCGGGTTCGGCCTCAAATACGGTTTCGCCTTCGCGATCCTTGGGCGTGCCGCTCATATACAGTGTGCCGCCATCGGCGTTACACATTTGCTTGGCTTCGAGCAATATTCTTTCCAGCAAGCGTTTGTGGTCGTGTTCAGCGGACAGCGCAATGCCGATTTCAACCAGCCGCGCATAATCGGGGCCGCCTGAATTCGCTGGATTATTTGGTTCTGCTGCCATTGGTTCCTGCCTCTTTGGCTCCGTAGCCCGTGAGCCTTCCATCGGCGCAATTAAACCACTGAAACCCCCCGATGCACAACGCCCACAAACGCCCTTTCCCTTTATTTTTGAAGGGTTTTTCATTGTTTTCTGTTGATTAGGGGCGAAAACGGTTAAACATTGGGGATCATGGCATATGCATCATTAAGAGAATTCATCGAAGAACTGGAACGCGACGGCGAATTGGTCCGGGTCAGCAAACCGGTGTCCACTTACCTTGAAATGACCGAAATCCAGACCCGCCTGCTGGCTGAGGGCGGCCCGGCAGTGCTTTTTGAAAACCCGGTATCTGAAGACGGAACTGCCTATTCGACCCCGGTTCTGGTCAACCTGTTTGGCACCGTGGCGCGCGTGGCGCGTGGCATGAACCGCAAACCGAACGAACTACGCGAAGTCGGCGAAATGCTGGCTTTTTTGCGCCAGCCCGAACCGCCCGGCGGATGGCGCGAAGCGATGGATATGCTGCCGCTGATGAAATCGGTCATGTCGATGAAGCCCAAGGGAGTGAAAAAAGCCCCGGTTCACGATGTGGTGCTGGAAGGCGACGATATTGACCTGTCCCAGTTGCCGATCCAGACCTGCTGGCCCGGCGAACCTGCGCCGCTAATCACCTGGGGGCTGGTGGTGAGCGGCGGACCCGACCCCGAAACTGATAAACGCGACAGCCCCAATCTGGGAATTTATCGCATGCAGGTCACAGGCAAAAACACCACCTTGATGCGCTGGCTCAAGCATCGCGGCGGCGCACAGCATCTGGCCAGGTGGCGCGAAACGCACACCGATCCCATGCCGGTCGCGGTCGTCATCGGCGCCGATCCCGGCACCATTTTGGCCGCCGTGACCCCGGTGCCCGACACGTTATCGGAATATCAGTTTGCCGGATTATTGCGCGAACAAAAGGTCGAACTGGTCGATTGCAAAACCATCCCGCTGCAGGTTCCGGCCACCGCCGAGGTGGTGCTGGAAGGCCACGTGTCGCTAACGGACACCGCCCCTGAAGGCCCCTACGGCGATCACACCGGCTATTATAATTCGGTCGAGGAATTCCCGGTGTTCACGGTTTCCGCCATTACGCGGCGCAAAGACCCGATTTATCTTTCCACCTTTACCGGACGCCCACCCGATGAACCGAGCGTGCTGGGCGAAGCCTTGAACGATGTATTTGTTCCGCTGTTTATTCAGCAGTTCCCCGAAGTCACCGATTTCTGGCTGCCACCCGAAGCGTGTTCGTACCGGATTGCGGTGGTATCGATGAAAAAAGCGTACGCCGGCCACGCCAAGCGCATCATGATGGGGGTGTGGTCGTACCTCAGACAGTTCACCTATACCAAGTTCGTGATTGTGGTGGACAGCGACATCGACGCGCGTAACTGGGATGATGTGATGTGGGCCGTTTCCACCAACGTCGATCCGGCCCGCGACACCACCATCATCGAAGGCACGCCCATCGATTACCTTGATTTTGCATCGCCGCAATCGGGGCTGGGATCTAAAATGGGCATCGACGCCACCACCAAGATGGGGGCCGAAACGAGCCGCGAATGGGGCCGCAAGATCCGCATGGATCAAAAAGTGGTCGATAAAGTCAACACCATGTGGAGCGATCTAGGCCTGCCCGGTTCCGGCAAATCTATTTGGAAATAACACCTGAAAGTACGTTTGAATTCATGTCCGATACCCTCAATCTTCTCCAAGACCTGATTACAAAAGCCAAAAGCCAAGGCGCCGATGCGGCTGACGCCGTATATATCGAAGGCACGTCGCTTTCGGTGCATTGCCGCATGGGCGAAATCGAACAACTGGAACGTTCCGAAGGGTTTGATCTGGGCCTGCGGGTGCTGATCGGAAAACGCCAGGCCATTGTATCGAGCGCCGATACCAGCACGGCGGCCTTGGACGAACTGGTCAGCCGCGCAATTTCCATGGCGCGCGTGGTACCCGAAGATGAATTTGCCGGCCTTGCTGAACCGGACCAGCTAATTTCCGGCAAGATCGTTGACCTTGATATGTTCGACCCCCATGAGCCCAGCGCCGACGCGCTGGAAGAAATGGCGCACAAGGCCGAACAGGCCGGAATGGACATAAAAGGTGTCACCAACTCCGAAGGCGCCGGGGCCAGCTTTGGCAAAACCCGCGTTGCGGTCGCCGCAAGCAACGGTTTGGCCCAAGCGTATGAGCGTTCCGGCTTTTCATTAAGCGCATCACTGATCGCAGGTGAAGGAACCGGGATGGAACGCGACTGGGATTACACCGGCGCGGTGTGGGCCGAAGATATGCGCACCCCCGAAGATGTCGGAAAAACAGCAGGCGAATATGCGGTGCGCCGCTTAGGCGCCAGAAAAGTATCGTCGCAAACCGTGCCGGTCATTTACGACGCGCGCGTTGCGCGTTCACTGTTGGGCCATCTTTCAGGTGCCATCAACGGCGCGGCGGTGGGGCGCGGCACGTCGTTTCTGAAAGACAGCATGAATGAACAAATTTTTGCATCCTCGATTAACATCATCGACGATCCGCTTCGAAAACGAGGTTTAAGTTCAGCCCCGTTTGATGATGAAGGCATCGCCACTGAAAAGATGAACATGATCGAAGGCGGAAAGCTCACCAGCTGGTTTTTAGATCTTCGCTCTGCGCGCCAACTGGGTCTTCAAACAAGGGGCCATGCATCCAGAGGCGTTTCATCAACGCCGCACCCCAGTTCCAGCAATTTTTATTTGCAGCCGGGCGACCAAAGCCCTGAGGAAATGATCAGTGAAATGGGCACGGGGCTCTACATCACCGAGCTGATCGGCATGGGCGTCAATCAGGTTACCGGCGATTATTCGCGTGGCGCGTCGGGCTTTTGGGTTGAGGGTGGCGAAATCGCGTATCCGGTCAGCGAACTGACCGTTGCGGGCAATCTCAAAGAAATGTTTTTAAGCCTAAAACCCGCCAACGACCTCGATTTCCGCTATGGCACCGATTCGCCCAGCATCCGCCTTGACGCCATGATGGTGGCCGGGGTCTAAAGCCCGGTTCCAGCCCAAAAACCCAGCCTTAACCACTTGTGCGAATTGGCTCTTTTGGGCCGCTCATGCTACATTTCGCCGACTTTAGCCGCGGCCTTCAGGGGATTTCTTTAACTTGAGTAAAAAACACGTCGCCACCTCCGTTCTGATGGGACGCCTCTGGCGTGAAAACATCCGCCAGTATACGGGCTGGCTGGCGCTGGCGGTGGTGTGCATGGCGATTATGGCTGTCGCCACGGCGCTCAGCGCATATCTGATGAAGCCGGTGGTCAACGACATTTTTATTGCGCGCAATGAAGATATGCTGTGGTTGATCGGCGGCGCGGTACTCGCAACCTTTGTGATCAAAGGGGCTGCCAACTATGCCCAAACGGTGCTGATGGCATTTGTTGGGCTTCGCATCGTAGCCGATCTGCAAAAGCGTCTTTACGCACACATGACCGATCTGGACATGACGTTCTTTCACAACAATTCAACCGGAACGCTGGTCAGCCGCTTCACGGTCGATATCCACGCCATGCGCGCCACGGTTTCGCACGCCATTACCGTATTTGGCAAAGACCTACTTTCGCTGATCGGCTTGGTAACGGTTATGTTTGTTCAGGACGCCGCCTTGGCGTTTGTTGCATTTTTTGTATTTCCCATTGCGATCCTGCCGATTGTAAAAATCGGTCGCAAGATGCGTAAAGTCACCACCACCTTTCAGGAAGAAACCGGCCAGTTCACAACATTGCTTGAACAAAGCTTTCAGGGCATTCGCGTGGTCAAGGCCTACGGCATGGAAAGCTACGAACAAAAGCGCATTGGCGAACTGGTCGATAAACTTTTCAAGACGTTTTTGAAATCCAACCGCACCCGCGCCATGAACAGCCCGCTGATGGAAACGCTGGGTGGCGTCGCCATCACGGCCGCCATTATCTACGGCGGTTCGCGCGTGATAGAAAATGAAATGGACGCGGGCGGGTTCTTTTCGTTTATCACCGCACTGCTGCTTGCGTACGAGCCGATGAAACGACTGGCCAACCTGAACGCTTCGGTTCAGGAAGGTCTGGCCGGGGCGGAGCGCACATTCGCGCTGTTGGACCGCGCATCGACCATTGTTGATGCACCGGATGCAAAAGTTCTACCCACGGGCAAAGGTGACATTCGTTTTGACAACGTTTTCTTTTCCTATCCCGGCGATGAGGATATGCCTGAAAGTGCCGGCCCGGCCCTTAGTGAAGTAAATATTCATGTTCCCGCCGGAAAAACCGTGGCGCTGGTGGGCGCATCGGGCGCCGGTAAATCAACCGTAATGAATTTGGTGCCGCGCTTTTACGATGTGGATCAAGGCCGGGTGCTTATCGATGGCTGTGACGTTCGCGAAGCGTCAATGGAAAGCCTGCGCGCATCCATGGCGCTGGTCAGCCAGGAAGTCACTTTGTTTGACGATACCATCCGCGCCAACATCGCCTACGGGCGCAATTCAGCCTCTGACGCCGACATCGAACAGGCAGCCAAAAACGCCGCCGCGCTGGATTTCATTCGTGAACTGCCCGATGGATTTGAAACCCGCGTGGGTGAACGCGGGGTAAAACTTTCCGGTGGTCAGCGCCAGCGTCTGGCCATTGCGCGCGCTATGCTGAAAAACGCGCCGATCCTTTTGCTGGATGAAGCGACATCTGCGCTGGACACGGAATCAGAACGCCACGTTCAAAGTGCGCTTGAAAACCTGATG
>DAOVVL010000146.1 GCA_030637205.1 Thalassospiraceae bacterium
CCTGAATACGGCGGTCCTGCAGCCGCTGGCGGCAACGCCGACGATGTCCTTTATGATCAGGCCGTCGCCATGATTGCGCGCGAAGGAAAGGCCTCGACAAGTTTTATCCAAAGACAACTACAAATCGGTTACAATCGCGCCGCCCGTATCATTGAACGTATGGAGGCGGAAGGCGTGGTCAGTAAGGCAAACCGCGTTGGCCGTCGTGAGGTTCTGGTTGGCGATGTTAGTGCACAAGCTTCTTAAGGTTTTATCCCCCAACATTTTTATTGTGGCGGCCGTGGCGGGCATTGCGCTTGGCCCTAACGGGGCCCATGCAAAAGACGCGTTCGGCCTGAACAAACAACAACGCGCCGACGTTATCAAAGCGCAAAAATTGCTGAACAATCTTGGCACCGTTAAAAGCCGGTTCGTCCAGGCCACCAGCCAGGGCGGTTTTTCCAAAGGTCAGCTGTGGATGGCCCGCCCGGGCAAATTACGCATTGATTACGATTCCCCCGTCGAGGTCCTCATTGTTTCCAATGGCGATACCTTGATGTTCAAGGACGAAGAGCTGGATCAGTTCAGCTACACTTCATTTGATTCCACGCCCGCCGCATTGCTGATAGGTGGCAATCTCAATTTTTTTGGTCCCGACTTGCTGTTGACTGATTTTGACAAGGATGAAAACGGCCTGCGCATCACCGTGCAACGGACCGATGACCCGATGGACGGATCGCTGACCCTGATGTATTCCCCGCCACCCATGAAATTCACGCGCTGGATGGTCATTGATGCACAGGGCATCGCCACCACGGTCAGTTTGCTGGAACCTAAATACGGCGTGGTGTTGAACCCTGAATTGTTCAAGGTTGAGCAACAAAGCTTCCGCCAGCGGCAAAAATAATTCATCCGCATCCGCAACAAAGCGCAAAAACCCCCCATTTTCCGGGCACTTCTGGCCATGTGGCAGGCGCAGTTCAGCTATGCGTTTGGTGCAATGGCGAACCGCCCCACTGCACCCCAAATCTAGTCATAAGCCCCCGCACTTATAAGGGGCCAGCCCGTCGGACGGTTCTCTCCCCCCCCATCCAGTCCGATGGCCCCCAATGTGGGAACCTGCACCCGGTCGAGCCCCCTCTCGACCGGGTTGCTTTTTGGGCAATCCAGTCCTGTCTAGTCAGGCAAGTTTAAGAGAGTTTAGTTGGCGAGCCGGTAGCCGCCCTGATCGGTTAGCAGGATCCGGGCATTGGCGGGGTCGCGTTCGATCTTCTGGCGAAGCCGGTAAACGTGGGTTTCCAGCGTATGGGTCGTAACGCTGGCGTTATAACCCCAGACCTCGCCCAGCAGGGATTCGCGGCTGACAACATCGCCGCCCTGCAGGTAGAGGTATTTGAGAATTTGCGCTTCCTTGTCGGTCAGGCGGATGGTTCTGGCGCCTTCTTCTTCGGTGAGCGTGCGCTGGCCCGGCTGAAAATCAAACGGCCCGATATGGATCATGGCATCGTCGCTCATTTCGAACTGGCGAATGTGCGCACGCAAGCGCGCCAGCAAAACCCCCAATTTAAACGGCTTGGTTACATAATCCGTCGCCCCGGAGTCCAACCCCTTGATCGTATCGACGTCGTCATCAGCAGCGGTCAGCATAACGATGGGGGCCATCAAACCTTTTTTGCGCAGCCTTGTGCAGACCTCAAAACCATTGATGTCGGGCAGGCCCACATCGAGCAAAATCAGATCGAAGTATGCCTGCGAAGCTTTTTCTATGCCCTCTTCGCCGGTGGCCGCACCGACGCAGACATAGCCTTCCAACGCCGGCAGCTGTTCAACCAGCATCGAACGCATGAACGCGTCGTCATCAATAACCAGTATGCGTCTTCCCTCAGACATAGCTTTTAGGAAGCTCCCGTTTTCGGGTCCGAGCCATCTTGATGGGGCCAGTTCTCAGGTTCGGTACCTGTTCTGTATTCGTAATATCATATTCCAGTTCCGCAAGGACTGGAAACCCTTCTATCACAAAATCGTTTCATTATACTTAGCGGGGCCAACCGCATCGCCCAACCCTTTTCTTTAGGGCCGATGGGGGGTATGGTCCGCACTCAGCGAACTAAATTGACTTTGAGCCCTTGAACCATTTGTGCGCGCCGGACGCGCTCAACGGGACCCAAACATGCCGCATCGCCAGGACCTGCACCGTATGCCGCTTAGCCGGGAAAGCACTTCGCTTTTATCGGTTGAGCGCGGCGTGTTCGAACTGCGTCGCGGGCGCTGCATATGTGTGTGTGCCGGTGACGGAACGGCGAGCCTGGTGATGGCCGCCGAAGGGCTGACACCTGAAAGCTTAAGTGAACTGATCAAGCGCGCCGGGGGCGAGCTGAAAGCGGGGATCGAGCTGGTGATTACACGTCGCCGTGCCATTCGTTTAGGCGTCGGCGGCGACGCGGTGGGCGATGGCGGCACCGTGATGGCGCTTCGCATCGAGGGCGAACTTGGGCCCGATCAATTGTGCGAACGCCTGTTGCGTTTTGCAGATCCCATGACCGAGACACTTCAACAAGAACAAGATGGCGAACGCAAGGACGTCAATGTACGCGCCGTCGCGCGCCACGGCGTTGAAGCCGCAGCCGTGGGGCTGGTCAAAGTTGCGCGCCTGTTGCCCGCGGCCGTGGTCATCAAGGTCAAGGATGAAAACGCCGATGACATTGCCGGATGGGCAGCACGTAACGACTTGCAACGCGTTGATGCGGGCGATGTGTTTCAATATGAACGCACCGCTGCGCGCACATTGATGCGCGTGAGCGATGCCCGCGTACCGCTGGAAGGCGCTGAAAACGCACAGGTAATTGCGTATCGCCCCAATGACGGCGGCATCGAACATCTGGCCATCGTAATCGGCACCCTTGATCCAGACAGCCCGGCGCTGGTGCGTTTACATTCAGAATGTTTTACCGGCGATCTTTTGGGATCGCTGCGTTGTGATTGCGGTGACCAGTTGCGCGGCGCGGTTGCTTCCATTGCTAAAAACGGTGGCGGGGTTTTGCTCTATCTCGCACAGGAAGGTCGCGGCATCGGCCTGGTCAATAAACTGCGTGCCTACACGCTTCAAGACGGCGGGCTGGACACATTGGATGCCAACGAAGAACTGGGCTTTGATGCAGACGAACGGGTATACCTTCCGGCGGCGTACATGCTGAAAGATCTTGGGCTTTCCAAGGTGCGCCTGCTGACCAACAATCCTGACAAGGTGACGGCGCTGGCAGCCTTTGGCATTGAGGTTGTGGAACGGGTCGCCCACACCTTTCCATCCAACCGCCACAATGAGAAGTATCTCGAAGCCAAAAAGGCCAAGGGCGGACACCTGTTTTAAGCCCGGCAGTTTTGCCCAGGGCGGCAGCAAAAGGGGCAGAAATTGCCGCTTTTTCAAACGTTTCGTATCCTCAACAACACGTAAACAACTGAAAACCAACGGTTTTTAAGTTGGCACTCGCTTTGCATTGATTCTATTGAGTTTTTGCGCATTCGCTGGTTCCGGCTGCTTCACCATGGGCAGCCCCCGGCGGGGCATCGCAAATATGTGCAGATATGCAAAAGGGTTGTGAAATAATCGTGAGCACCATTAGCGAAAATCTGGATGCCCAGCGCCTCGCCACCTTGGCCCGTGCGGGTTCGCTGGCCGGGGCCCGGCGCATCACCGCGCCCGAGATCACCGCGCCAGCACAAACCCCAACCGCGTCTGAGCCCGCAAGCGTCAGCGGCGGCGAAAGCCTGTTCGGTTCGTTGATCGACACCGTCAACCCGCTGCAACACATCCCCGGCGTGTCCACCGTTTACCGCGCCACCACCGGCGATACCATGAGCCCGTTGGCGACGATGGGCGGCGGCTTGTTGTTTGGCGGGCCGTTAGGCTTGGCGGTAGGTGCCGCCACCACATTTATCGAACTAATGACCGGCGCATCGCCTGCCGAACATGCCATGGCGTTGTTGTTCGGCGACGATGGCGAAACCGAGACCGGCAATCTTGACGATCTTGGCGAACATGCATCGCTTGGCGACACCCCGTTGGTTGGCGAAAATCAAACCCGCGCGCCCGACGAAGCACTGGCACTGGTTGAGGCTGAGGCTGTGCGCAATCCGGGCTTTGGCGCCCAACGCGACACGGTCGCCATCTCGTCTTCTATCTGGACCGACCGCGCCCTGATGGATGCCACCGAAAAATATGAAAACGCCGAGCGACTGGGCGAAGACCCCCGCAACGCCAAAAGCGCCGCCCGCGACCAAGAAAAAACCGACCGCACGGTTTAATCTTCGCAACTTTCCGTGACTTCCCGTTTGTCCTCGCGAAGGCTATAAGAATTCATGGCCATCCGACAGATCATCGTCCACGTTGACGGAACCCTGACCCTGCCCCTGATTACCGTGCCGTGCGCAATTGGGCGAACAGGCGTTTGCATACGTGAAGACAAAATCGAAGGCGACGGAAAGACGCCGTTGGGCTTTCTTGAATTCAGGCGGGTCTATTATCGTTCGGATCGCTTAAGCAAACCCGAAACAGAACTTGAATGTGAAACCATTGAGCAAGATTTTGGCTGGTGCGACGATCCCGCATCGCCTGATTATAACCTTGCCATCAAACTGCCCAACCCTGCGCATCATGAGGTGATGTGGCGCGCAGACCCAACCTATGATGTGGTGGTGGTGCTGGGCTGGAACGATGATCCGCCCATACAAGGCAAGGGCAGCGCGATCTTTTTACACGTTGCAAAAGAAGGCTTCACACCCACCGAGGGGTGCGTCGCGTTGGCGCTGGATGATTTACTGGAACTGTTAAGAATCGTTCGGCCCGGCGATGGCCTGATGGTTTGCACTTAGGTAAAAATATTTACGCGCCTGAAGGCCGCGCCCCAAAGATCGCGGTGCCAACGCGCACATGGGTTGCACCAAAACGAATGGCAACATCAAAGTCGGCGCTCATGCCCATGCTTAAGTTTTCAAGTCCGTTACGTTCAGCAATTTTTGCCAGCAAAGCAAAGTGCATCGATGGCTCATCATCAATGGGCGGAATACACATCAACCCCTGAACGTCCAGCTTCAACTCGTCGGTGCAAAGTTTGATAAACGCATCTGCCGCTGCGGGCGCGATACCGGCTTTCTGTTCTTCTTCGCCGGTATTGATCTGGATAAACACACCAAGGCGTTTTTCCTGAGTTTGCATTTCACGCGCCAGCGCCCGTGCCAGCTTTTCGCGGTCCACCGTTTCGATCACATCAAATAATTGAACCGCCAGCTTGACCTTGTTGGTTTGCAACGGCCCAATCAGGTGAAGGGTAATGCCCTGATATTCAGAGCGAAGCTCGGGCCACTTGTGGCTCGCTTCCTGTACCCGGTTTTCACCAAACATTCGGTGGCCGGCGTCGAGCGCCGGGCGGATGCGATCGGCGTCATGAATTTTCGATACCGCCACCAGGCGCACAGAACCCGGTTGCCGCCCGGCTTCAGCCTCGCCAGCTGCAATGGTGGCCTTTACGGTGGCGAGGTTACTGGCAACATCCGGGCTGTCGGTCACGGCAGAGAATCCTTAATTTTTCTTGGGCAATTCACACGCAATTGGGCTTAACATACGCGCCATGTCGACCCTAGCAAAAGTGAGCCAAAGGCTCAATTCGGGCGTTGCGGCCAAAGCACGGGTGCCGCAATTGATTTTGATGACGGATGATGCGCGTCTGTCTGACCCCGCCCGTGCCATGGCGCGCCTGCCCAGGGGAAGTGCGGTCATTGTACGCACGCGCGATCCGGGCAAGCTGCGCAACCTCACCCAACGCATTAAAGCGCAGGCAAAGCGCCGTGGCATTTTGCTGCTGGCGGCAACCGATGTGGGTCATGCTTTGCGGCTGGGCCTTGACGGGGTGCATCTTTCTGAACAAGCCGCGCGCC
>DAOVVL010000065.1 GCA_030637205.1 Thalassospiraceae bacterium
CACATGCTTTCGCACAAAACCGATACCGGAATCTTCTCAGATACCGGAGTTCACTTTAATAATAACGAATGAAGCGTTAAGATCGCCTTAGCGCGAGCCTATTTACGAAGTATATCGCGCCCGGCGTATGTGGCCGCCTCGCCCAGTTCTTCTTCAATGCGGATCAACTGGTTGTATTTGGCCAAGCGGTCAGAGCGCGACAGCGAACCGGTCTTGATCTGGCCCGCATTGGTCGCCACCGCGATGTCGGCAATGGTGGTGTCTTCGGTTTCACCGGAACGATGCGAGATCACGGACGTGAAATTGGCCTTGTGCGCCATGGATACGGCTTCGAGCGTTTCGCTCAGCGTGCCGATCTGGTTGACCTTGATCAGGATCGAATTGGCGACGCCCTTATCAATGCCGTCTTTGAGGCGTTTGGGGTTGGTCACAAACAGATCGTCGCCGACCAGTTGCACCTTATCGCCGATCTTGTCGGTAAGCAGTTTCCAGCCATCCCAATCATCTTCGTCCATACCGTCTTCGATGGAGAAAATCGGGTAATTCTTGGTGAGGTCCGCCAGATAATCGACCATCTGTTCGGAAGTTAAACTTTTACCCTCGCCCTTCAACTCGTACTTGCCGTCTTTGTAAAACTCGCTTGATGCTGCGTCCAGCGCCAGCATGAAATCATCACCGGGCCTGAAACCAGCGGCGCCGATCGCTTCGAGGATAAACTCGATGGCCTCATGGGTGCCGCCCAGCGAGGGCGCGAAGCCGCCTTCGTCACCGACGTTGGTGTTGTGGCCGGCGTCGGCAAGCAAAGATTTCAACGCATGAAAAACTTCGGAACCCATGCGTACCGCATCTGAAATTGTTGGCGCGCCCACCGGCACGATCATGAATTCCTGAACGTCGATGGGGTTATCGGCATGTTCGCCGCCATTGATGATGTTCATCATCGGAACCGGCAACAGATGCGCGTGAACGCCACCCAAATAAGAATACAGCGGCAACGCGGCTTCTTCTGCTGCTGCCTTGGCCGTTGCCAGCGACACACCCAAAATGGCATTGGCACCGAGGCGGCTTTTGTTTTCGGTTCCGTCCAGCTCACACATGGTGCGGTCCAGCGCGATCTGGTCTTCGGCGTCGGTGCCGACCAGGGCTTCGGAAATTTCATCGTTGACCGACTGACACGCTTTCAACACGCCCTTGCCGCCGTAACGTTTTTTATCGCCATCGCGCAGTTCCATGGCTTCGTGTGCGCCGGTCGATGCGCCCGAAGGCACCGCCGCGCGCCCCATGGCGCCGGTTTCCAGCAACACGTCCACTTCAACGGTGGGGTTGCCGCGGCTGTCGAGAATTTCGCGGGCGTAAATATCTATAATGGCAGTCATCTTGTTATCTTCCTTGTCTTTAAAGCGAAACGGGGTGCGCTTTGGCGACCCGGTCAAATTCCATCAGGGTTTCGATCAATGCCGGCATGTCTTTTAGCGCGATCATATTGGGGCCATCGCTGGGCGCGTTATCGGGATCATCGTGGGTTTCAATAAACACACCCGCAACACCGACCGCGACAGCCGCGCGTGCCAGCACCGGGGCAAAGCGGCGATCGCCGCCGCTGGAGCTTCCCTGCCCGCCCGGTTGTTGCACCGCGTGGGTGGCATCCATGATGATGGGATAGCCACCATCGGCTGCCATTTGCGGGATGGAACGCATATCGGTGACCAGCGCGTTATAGCCAAAGCTTGAACCGCGCTCGGTAATTAAAATGTTGTCGTTGCCGCTTTCTGAAACCTTGGAGGTAACATTTTTCATGTCCCACGGTGCCAGGAACTGACCTTTTTTAACGTTCACCGGTTTGCCGGTTTTGGCAGCCGCCACCAACAGGTCGGTCTGGCGACACAGGAACGCCGGGATCTGCAACGCATCAACAACGTGGCTGAGCGGTTCACACTGAAACTTTTCATGCACGTCTGTGATTACAGAAACGCCCAGCTCGGACTTGATCTCGGCAAAGACCGCGATGGCGTCTTCCAGCCCCAGCCCGCGTGTGCCATCCAGCGAGGTACGGTTGGCTTTATCAAATGAAGCCTTGAACACGAAGCCAATACCCAGCTTTTGCGTCAGTTCTTTCAGCGCCGTTGCCATCATCATGGCGTGGTCACGGTTTTCCATCTGGCACGGCCCGGCGATCAGCGCCAAGGCTAAGTCGTTGCCAAAGGCAACGTGACCGATGTTGACGTGTTTGGCGTTTGCCATATGTATGGCCTTCCTTAAACCTAAACCAGCCGCGACTGATGCACCGCCGCGTCGATAAACGAGACAAACAGCGGGTGCGGCTCAAATGGCCGCGATTTCAGTTCGGGATGGAATTGTACCGCAACGAACCACGGATGGTCGGGAATTTCTACAATTTCAGGCAATACGCCATCGGGAGACATGCCGGAAAAGCTCAAGCCCGCTTTTTCCAGGGGCTTGATATAGGCGGTATTGACCTCGTACCTATGACGATGACGTTCGCTGACCTCAAGGCTTCCATAAATTTCGCTCACGCGTGAGCCTTTTTTGATTTTGCAGTCATACGCACCCAAGCGCATGGTCCCGCCCAGATCGCCATCTTTCGCGCGCTTTTGAATGTCGCCTTCCTGGGCCCATTCGGTCATCAGGCCCACCACCGGGTCTTCGGGTTCGCCCAGTTCGGTTGAACCCGCACCCTTGATGCCCGCCAGATTGCGCGCCGCTTCGATGACGGCCATCTGCATGCCTAAACAAATGCCAAAGTATGGAATGTTGCGTTCACGGGCAAAGCGCACGGCTTCGAGCTTGCCTTCGGTTCCGCGTTCGCCAAATCCGCCCGGTACCAAAATGCCGTGTACGCCATCGAGATGGTGGACCACGTCTTCGCGCTCGAACACTTCGGCGTCAAACCATTTCAGATTCACCTTCACATTGTTTTCAATGCCGCCATGGATTAACGCTTCGGACAGCGACTTATAAGCGTCCAGCAATTCAACATACTTGCCGACCACGGCAATGGTGACTTCTCCTTCGGGTTTGGTGACCCGTTCAACAATTTCGCGCCAACGCGAAAGATCGGGTTCAGGTGCATCGTCAAGACCGAAGTGTTTGCACACTTGTGTATCCAACCCTTCTTCATGATAGCTGATCGGCACCTGATAGATGCTCTTGACGTCCAACGCCGAAATAACGGCTTCGGGTGCGACGTTGCAAAACAGTGCGATTTTTTTGCGTTCGGCTTCGGGAATTTCACGGTCCGCACGACACAACAGGATGTCGGCCTGAATACCCACCGACAGCAATTCTTTAACCGAATGTTGGGTCGGTTTGGTTTTCAGCTCACCCGCCGTTGGAATGTACGGCAACAACGTCAGGTGAATATAAAGGGTGCGGTCGCGGCCGATCTGGTTGCCCAACTGTCGAATGGCTTCAAGGAACGGCAGGCTTTCAATATCGCCGACCGTGCCGCCGATCTCGATCAGCATGAAATCTTCATCGCCTTCGTGGTTCAGCACGAAATCCTTGATCGAATCGGTAATATGCGGGATCACCTGCACCGTTGCGCCCAGATAGTCGCCGCGCCGTTCCTTGGCCAGCACTTCTGAATACACCCGCCCCGTGGTCACGTTATCGGATTGGCGCGCGCTGACACAGGTGAAGCGTTCGTAATGGCCCAGATCAAGATCGGTTTCGGCACCGTCATCGGTGACGTAGACCTCGCCATGTTGATACGGGCTCATGGTGCCGGGATCGACGTTGATGTACGGGTCCAGCTTGCGCAAACGCACACTGAAGCCGCGCGCCTGAAGGGCGGCACCAAGTGCTGCGGAAGCAAGTCCTTTACCGAGAGAGGAGACCACGCCGCCAGTGATAAATATGTACCGCGTCATGGACGCACACTATATCCGAGTCGCATCATCGTTCAAAGTCCAACCTTGTTTAAACACAAAAAAAGAGGCGGTTTCTGAGAAACCGCCTCTGGTTATTTAGCTGGTTCGCTTGGGAACCGGAAATTCTTCATTTCGCCACCGGGACACTGGGCCCGGTATCGACCGGCTGTTCAGTGCTCGTGGTTGGTATCTGGCTTTCGCTCTGATCGAGGATTGATGCGCGCTCTTTACCCGCACCGCTCATAACCGCCAGGATCAGCGATGTGGTAATAAACAGTGCGGCCAATATGCCGGTGGTGCGGGTCAACAGGTTGGCAGTTCCGCGTGCGGTCATGAAACCGCCACCGCCGCCACCGCCGCCGCCGCCGCCCATGCCCAATGCGCCGCCTTCGCTTTTCTGCACCAGCACGACGCCGATCAAGGCAATAGCGAACATCAGATGAATAACCAGAACAACTGTAATCATAGCTAAGTCATATCCTATATAGAGCCAGCCCGTTGCTGACCCTGTGGCTTTGTTGGGGCCGTAGATAGCCCCTAAAACACCATCTGGCCAGTGTTATTTGAGTGTTTTTTTGGACTTTTTGGCTGAGTGGGTCTTATTAGCAGCTTTCGCCAATTCCCCAGAAATCATCGGCCTGCAGGCTGGCACCGCCAATTAGCCCGCCATCCACATCCGCCAGCGCGATCAGGTCAGTTGCATTGGTCGGCTTCATGGAACCGCCGTAGAGGATTCGCATGGCGCCGGCTTCGCTTTCACCGACCTTTTTGGCCAGTTCAGCGCGAATATAGGCGTGAACTTCCTGAACTTCGTCATTTGTCGGGGTGCGCCCGGTGCCAATGGCCCAGACCGGCTCATAGGCAATGACCGTGTTGGCCGCCTTGGCATGGCCCGGCACCGATCCTGCGATCTGCGCGCCGTTGACGTCCAGCGTCTTGCCTGCGTCGCGCTCAGCTTCGGTTTCACCGATGCAGATCACCACATCCAGCCCCGCGCTCAATGCCGCTTCGGCCTTGGCATGGACCAGTTCGTTGGTTTCGCCGTGATCGGTGCGGCGCTCGCTATGGCCGACAATCACGTAATCGCAGCCCAGATCCTTGAGCATGGCGGCCGAAATATCGGCCGTATGCGCGCCTTTTTCCGCTGTGTGGCAGTCCTGTGCGCCCAGTTTAATACCAGAGCCGGAAATGGCGTCTGCGACCCTGGAAATCAGGGTAAACGGCGGGCAGACCAGCATTTCAAAGGACACGTCACCGGCCCCTTTCAGCTTGTCGGCGATGGCGGTGGCCAAAGCCACCCCGTCAGCACTCAATCCGTTCATTTTCCAGTTGCCGGCGATCAGGGGGCGACGCGATGCGGTCATGGTCGAAAATCCTTCTTAAATGGACGATTAAATTTCCTGACGCCGTTCTACCACACCGCACCGGGGGCTGGATATACTCCTATGGGTGGGCCTCACTCTTCGCTTGCGGGGTTAAATGGGCGCTTCTATGATGCGCCGCAACCAAACCTTCGATCCCTCATTTAAAGGCTTTTTCTGTCCATGCTTGATTTTTTACGAAGATCCGCCTCCGGCATTATTGTGAAGACCCTGCTGGGCCTTTTGATCCTGAGTTTTGCCGCCTGGGGCATTGGCGATGTGTTCCGTTCCAAGGCCGGACGCCAGGTGGTGGCCAGCGTCGGCGAAATCGACATCCTGCCCGCTGAATTCACCACCGAACTCAGCCGCGAGATGGACCGCCTGAAACCTATTCTTGGTCAGGACTTCACCACCGAGCAGGCAAAGTTGCTGGGCATCGGCAACGGCGTGATTGAGCGTTTGGTCAATACCCGCCTGTTCGATCTGGGCGCGCACGATTTAGGCCTCGGCATTTCCGATGGCGTGGTGTTGAGCGAAATTCGCCGCACACCCGATTTTTTCAACGACCAGGGCCAGTTCGACCGCTTTATCTTTGATCAGCTTCTAAGGAACGCTGGCTTTACCGAAGACAGCTACGTTGCATTGATCCGTCGCAACCTCATGCGCACCCAGTACCTGTCCCCGGCAAACGATGTGGAGGTGCCCACCGTGATGGCGCGCTTGTTAGTCGAATTTGGTGATGAGCAGCGCGTGATGGAAACGGTGCGCATTGACCATGCACATCTGACCAATCTTTCACCGCCGACAAATGACGACCTGATGGCGTTTCACAAAGACAATTCACAGTTTTTCATGGCCCCGGAAACAAGACGGTTTTCGGCGTTGGTTCTGAATTCCGACGACATCGCCAAAAACATTGATGTTTCCGATGACGAACTGATGGCGACCTATGATGATCGCATAGACGAATTTGAGACCGGCGAGCGCCGCAAGTTAAAACAAATTCTGGTTTCACAAGAAGCCGACATCAAAAAGGCACAGGCGCTGCTTTCAAGCGGAAAATCGCTGGGCGAAGCCGCAACAGCCGCCGGTGCCAATGCAAACGTTCTCGACATCGGATTTTTTGAACGCACCCAGTTGTTGGCCGAATTGCAGGACCCCGTATTTAGCGCGGCGCTGAACACCCCCACCCAACCAATTAAATCGGTACTTGGCTGGCATATTATCGAAGTGGTGGAAACCAAAGCCGCGACGACCAAGGGGTTTGCAGAAGTTTCCAAGGACATCGCAACTGGGCTGAAAGCCGAGCGCGCACTTGATGTGATGTTTGAAATGTCGACCCAGCTGGAAGACCTGCTGGCCGGTGGCGCAACCTTTGAAGAAGCGGCACGTGAACTGGGCCTGAGCGTTTCCAGTGCTGAAATTGATGCAACCGGGCGCACACTAGCCGGTAAGTTTGCCGACGTTGAGTTCGCATCCGACATGGTAACGCCTGTTTTTGTCAACACGATTGGCGATGACATCCCGGTGCTTGAAAGCACCGACGGCAAGGGCTTCTTTGCTGTGCGCATTGACGACATCTTCGCCCCCAGCCTGAAACCATTTGCTGAAGTGAGCGTCGCGGTTGAAGCGCGCTTTAAGGCCGACGGCCAGTCCACCCGCGCGGCCAAACTGGCAGAAACGCTGATGCAATCTGTTCAGGGTGGAAAGAACTTAAGCGATGCGGCCAAAACCTTAGGGTTGACCAGCAAAATAACGCAGCCGTTCAACCGCGAAGGTGCGGGCCTGAAACTTCCCCTGCCCACCAACATGCTGAACGATGCCTTTCGCATCAAGGTTGGCGACAGCACCAGTGCCACCGGTACCGGCGCGCATGTGGTGGCCACGTTAAAAGAAATTCGCCCGGCCAATACATCGGACCAGGGCGCGCTTGATGCGGCGTCGGGGCAAGTCCTGAACCAATTGCGTTCTGATCTTCTGGACCAGCTTTCGGCGGCGCTGCGTCTTAAACACACCGTTAGCATTAATCGCGCTGTGCTGGACGACGTATATTAACGCCCAATTGAAAACAGACTGGCCCGCCCCTGATGGACCTTAGACCGACCCTTTCAGAATTTGAAAAAACCTACGACCAGGGCAAGGCGCAGGTGGTGTGGGCACCGTTGATCGCTGACCTCGACACCCCGGTGACGGCGTTTCTTAAACTGGCTAAATCGCAGCCGCGCAGCTTCCTGATGGAATCGGTCGAGGGCGGCGCCAAACGTGGGCGTTATTCATTTATCGGCATCCGCCCCGATCTGGTGTGGCGCTGCAAAGGCAACGTGGCCGAGATCAACTTAGATCCTGAAACCAGCCCCGATACGTTCGATCTGTGCGAAGTATCAAAATCCGAAGGCGCGCTCAATTCACTGCGCGCGCTGCTCGCTGCTTCGCGCATCGACATGCCCGATGGCCTGCCGCCGATGGCAGCAGGCTTGGTCGGTTACATGGCGTATGACACCGTGCGGCTGGTGGAAAACATTCCCGATCAAAACCCGGATGTTCTGGACCTGCCCGATGGCCAGTTCCTGCGCCCGACGGTTACGGCCATTTTTGATAACGTCAAAGACACCGTCTTTATCGTGACCCCGGTGTGGTTTGATAAAAACATCGCTGCCGGTGCCGCGTTTGATCTGGCCCAGGACCGCTTGGCAAAAGTGGTCGGTGATTTTGAAAGCCAAACTAGTAATCTGGCCCAGACCCAACCCGGTGTGCAGGCGCTGGACGACCTGCCCGACCCGGTTTCCAACATGAAGGAAAGCACCTTTCACGCCATGGTCGACAAGGCCAAAGAATATATTCTGGCCGGGGATGTTTTTCAGGTGGTGTTGTCGCAACGCTTCAAGCTGCCGTTCACGCTTAAACCCTTTTTGTTTTATCGCGCGCTCAGGCGGGTGAACCCGTCGCCGTTTATGTTTCTGCTAAAGAGCCCGGATTGCGTGCTGATCGGGTCTTCTCCGGAGATTATGTGCAGAGTAGAGGACGGTATAGTAACCAATCGGCCATTGGCAGGGACACGTCGGCGCGGCAAAACAGAAGCTGAAGATAAGGCGCTGGAAGAAGAGCTGTTGGCTGATCCGAAAGAACGGGCAGAGCATGTGATGCTGGTCGATCTGGGACGAAA
Source organism: Thalassospiraceae bacterium (assembly GCA_030637205.1). GTDB lineage: Bacteria > Pseudomonadota > Alphaproteobacteria > Rhodospirillales > Magnetovibrionaceae > DAOVVL01. The sequence goes on from DAOVVL010000065.1 coordinate 8,415, forward strand.
CGACGTTGGGCGTGTGGCAGAGGCGGGGACAGTAGCATTATCCGATTTAATGAGCATCGAACGCTACTCTCATGTCATGCATATCTGCTCAAACGTTACAGGGAAATTGGGTCCGG
>DAOVVL010000080.1 GCA_030637205.1 Thalassospiraceae bacterium
CCGTGACATACGTGTTAGTGCCATCACGACACCGGAAAATTGATCGCCGCGTTCAGACAAGCGCACTTCCTTTAAACGTGCTTCGCGGGAAAGTTTTTCATGTTCCGTTTCCAGCACAAAAACTTTTTGTTCCTGATCCTGAACCCGCCCGGCGGCTTCGACCAGCGATGTGTTGATGGATTTCAGCTCGCCCTTCAGCTTCACCGCCGTTGCTTTTAGCGCCTCGCTTTCGAGGCGCTTTTTCTCAATATTTGTTTCAAGGTTTTGCAACGCCTTTGCACTGTCGGCATCGCTTTCGGCGGCTCGTGCGTCTGCCGGCTCGAACGATACAATGGCGAACGACAAACATATCGCCGCAGCAAACACATGATCAGGCATGAAAGCCAAACGCATCATCAATTTCCGCCTTTGGCTGTTGGCAGGATGGAATTGCCACTCATGGCATCCGGCTTTGGCAATCCCAACAATTGCAATATGGTTGGCGCCACATCACCCAAAGCACCATCGGCTATTTTATTAACTGAACTGTCAGCGCCCAGCAAAATGCTTGGCACAAGATTTAAGGTGTGTGCGGTATGGGGCTGGCCGGCGTGGCACATTTTTTCGCAATTGCCGTGATCGGCCGTGATCAGCATGACGCCCCCGGCCTTCACAACCGCGCTTTCCAGTCGACCGACGCAGGCATCAACGGCCTGAACCGCCAAAACCGCGGCGTCGATCACGCCGGTATGGCCAACCATGTCGCCGTTGGCGTAATTGACAACGATGAAATCAAAATCATCTTTCTCAATCGCCGCGATCAGTTTGTCCGTGACTTCGCCCGCCGACATTTCTGGTTTTTCATCATAGGTGGCAACTTTTGGCGATGGCACTAAAATGCGTTCTTCGCCCTTGAAAGGCTTTTCGCGACCGCCGTTAAAAAAGAAGGTCACGTGCGCGTACTTTTCCGTTTCGGCAATATGCAATTGTTTCATGCCCGCCTTTGAAATCAGTTCGGGTAGAATATCGTCAAGTTCCACAGGTGGGAACATGGCGGCAAAATGCGCTTTGAGGCTGTCGGAATAAACCACCATGCCCAGACGTGCGCCAAACTTGATAACCTTCGAGCGTTTAAACCCATTGAAACCGGGATCGCCCAGTGCGCCGAGAATTTCGCGCGCCCGGTCTGACCTGAAGTTGGCCATCAAAATCCCATCGCCATCCTTCATGCCTGCATAGTCGCCAATGGGGGTGGGTTCGACAAATTCATCCGTGATCCCAGCCTTATAAGACGTTGCAATCGCATCAGCCGCCGTAGCGGCCGGTGTGCCCGCGCCCGCAACCAATGTCTGATAAGCCTTTTCAACCCGGTCCCAACGCTGGTCGCGGTCCATGGCCCAAAACCGACCCATGATCGTGGCAATCTCAACACCGGGCAGACGGCGACATTCAACGCTAAAGCGTTTAACAAAATTTGCGGCGCTTTTGGGTGGGGTATCGCGCCCATCGAGAAAGGCGTGCACTTTGACCTCGATGCCCGCCTGGGCAACGATGGCCGCCAGCGTGCGCATGTGCCAGTGATGCGAATGCACACCCCCCGGCGACAGCAAGCCCATCAGGTGGCACACGCCGCCGGATTTTTTTAAATCCGCAATAAACGCCAATAGTTCCCTGTTTTCATCCAGCGAGCCATCGTGAATGGCTTCATCGATGCGCGGCAGGTCTTGCATGACCACGCGCCCGGCGCCCAGTGTCATGTGGCCAACCTCGGAATTGCCCATCTGGCCATCGGGCAGGCCCACATCCAGAGCCGATGCGCGAAGTTTGCCGTGCGGGTACGTCTTCATCAGCCGGTCCCAATTGGGGGTCTCGGCCGCGTAAATGGCGTTGCCGGTCTTTTCGCGCCGGGTGCCCCAACCGTCGAGAATGCACAGCACGACTGGCTTTCGGCCCGTTTTCTTCGAATCGCTGCTCATGATTTCAATATAATCCGGTTTTGACGGCTTTTCACGTAAACGTTTGTGCCCACTTGTGATTTCACGCCCGGTGGTACGGATGGCCCGATAAAATGGCCTCGGCGCGGTACAGCTGTTCACAGACCAGGGCGCGCACCACCATGTGCGGCCACGTCATGGCCCCCAGCGACAACACCAGATCGGCCTTTTGGCGAACCTGATCATCGAGCCCGTTGGCCCCGCCGATCAGCAGCGCCACGTCGCGCACACCTTCGTCGCGCCAGCGACCCAGTCGTTGCGAGAATTCGGTGCTGGACAGGCTTTTGCCCACCTCGTCCAAAGCCACCACCTGGGCACCGTCAGGAACCGCACCCAGCAGCAATTCAGCTTCGCGCTGCTTTAGCTCATTCGAAGAAAGCGAACGCTTTTCCTCGACTTCCTTCATTTCAGGAGGCGGGCGCAAACGGCAAGCGAAATGTTCGAACAGATCTTTTTCAGGGCTGGGGCGCATCTTTCCGACGGCAATAATGCTATAGCGCACTGGGTTAGGCCCCCATCAAATTATGAGTAAATTATCCGTCAGTTCTGATCAGATCGTTTTAAACGTTGGCGCCAACGGTCTTGGCATCCGATTTGGGCGCCGAGCTCCACATCTTTTCCAGATTGTAGAATTCACGCACATCGGGGCGGAACACATGAACGATCACGTCGCCGCAATCGACCAATACCCAATCGCTTTGATTAAGTCCCTCGACCGCGACCTTTTCGACACCGCTTTTTTTGATATTTTCACGCAGGTGATCGGCGATGGACGCAACGTGACGCTGCGAGGTGCCAGAGGCAACCACCATATAGTCCGCAATATCGCTTTTGCCGGAAAGTTCGATGACGACCGCGTTTATCGCTTTGTCGTCTTCAAGGGATGTTTCCACCTTTTTGAGCAGCGCCTTGGCCGTCTCGATCGTTGGCGGATTTGTTGTTTTTTGTGGGATGACCATTTCCTTACTTGTTTGTCCACACGACTAAATTATCGCCTGGTGCCATTAATATATGGCTAATGGGATCAGTTTTTGCCCGTTTCACGACGCAACCGGGTGGCAGACTGACCGTGTCCGGGGACTTGAAGCATTACCCACGCTGGCGTTCTGTGGCCTGCCAGCCGGGCGCTCGCACTGCCGGGCAGTTGTGCGGCCCTGAACCTGCGCGCCGCACGGCCCCGAAGCGCCCTTAAAGAATAGGGAGCGCGCGGGAAAACCGCAATGGGCACGGTGCGAAAAATTCGGCTCCAGTGCCGCCATTTGGGCATCTGGCGCAGATTATCGGCCCCGATGATCCACACAAAATCATGGTCCGGGAACTCTGCTTTCAGGGCGGTCAGGGTATCGATGCTGTAGCGGCTTTCGTTTTTCTGCTCAAAATCCGAAACCTGGATGCGCGTATCGCGCGCAGCGACTGCGCGCGCACTATCCAGACGCTGGGCAAAGGGCGCCATGGCGTCCGCATCCTTCAGGGGATTTAACGGCGACACCAGCCACCACAGCTCATCGAGCGCAAGGCGATCAAGTGCCAGGCGCGAAATATGCAAGTGGCCTTCATGGGCCGGATTAAACGAACCGCCCAATAAACCGACCCGTCTTTTTTGATTACTCGCCAAGATCGTTCCTTCAAGAAGGGCGCGTTTGCCCGGACCCCTGAACCACGTATTTAAAGCTGGTCAGCTGTTCAACACCCACCGGGCCGCGGGCGTGCAGCTTGCCCGTCGAAATGCCGATTTCAGCGCCCATGCCAAACTCGCCGCCGTCGGCAAACTGGGTGGATGCGTTGACCATCAAGATGGCGCTATCGACCCCGTTTAAAAACGTTGCCACCGCCGCTTCATCTTCGGCCAAAATCGCGTCGGTATGGTTGGAACCGTGCGCGCCAATATGCGCCACCGCGCCGGCCACACCATCGACGCCGGCGACGTTAATGATGGCGTCAAGGTATTCGGTATTCCAGTCATCTTGTGATGCGGCAACGACCCGCGCGTCAGCATCTTGTGCCAACTGATCACCACGCACTTCGCAGCCGGCATTGATAAGATCACCGATCAAATTCTTCATCACATCACCGCCTGAGGCCTTGTCCACCAACAACGTTTCGGTGGCCCCGCAAATCCCGGTGCGGCGCATCTTGGCGTTGACCACAATGGCGCGGGCTTTTTCCATGTCGGCGCTTTGGTCCACATAGGTGTGGCACATGCCTTCAAGGTGCTTGAACAACGGAACCTTGCTTTCGGCCGTCACGCGTTCAATCAATGACTTGCCGCCACGGGGCACGATGACGTCGACGGTATCGCTCATGTTCAACAATTCACCCACGGCGGCACGGTCCGTGGTGGGGATGCGCTGAATAGCGGTTTGTGGAAGGCCGGCGCTTTTCAGGCCCGCCACCAGACAATCGTGGATGGCGGCGCTGGAATGAAAGCTTTCGGACCCGCCGCGCAGGATGGATGCGTTACCGGCTTTCAGGCACAGCGCGCCCGCGTCTGCCGTTACGTTGGGGCGAGATTCGTAGATTACCCCGATCACGCCCAACGGCGTTGCGATGCGGCTGATCTCAAGGCCGTTGGGGCGGTCCCATTTGCTCAAAATTCGGCCAACCGGGTCATCAAGCGCCGCGATATCTTCCAGCCCCTTTGCCATGGCTTCGATGCGCGCATCATCTAATTTCAACCGGTCCAGCATGGCCGTGGTCAGGCCCTTTTGTTCCGCCGCGGCCATGTCCTTGTTATTGGCGGCAATGATGATAGCGACGTTGGCGCGCAAGGCGGCCGCACCACCGATCAACGCCTGATTTTTAGTGTCAGACGTGGCTTGGGCAAGTGTGTGCGCGGCTGCTTTGGCGTTTTGTCCGATTTCGGCCATCAGGGCCTGAATATCGGGTTCATTTTTATTGATCGCCGTCATAATTAATACCTTACTCTTCCTGCGCTCTTCCTGTGTTGTCGCCGCCATAACCTAGCGCAAAGCCCACCAAAACTCACATGTTTTTGGGGGCACTTTTGAACCCGTTGACTTGGGCGCTGAGAGGCGTAAATTCCCTATCTTTCAGCCACCAACCGGACCCGACACGCCATGAAACCCAAGCCATCAAAAACCTTTACCCGCCGCCTGCACCGCCCGTTTTTGGGCGCATTGCTGGGCGGGTTCGTATTGCTTACGGCGGCAAACGCTGACGCCGCATGCAATGATCCTGCTAGCGCAGGGGTCGACTGGTCGGGCTGCAACAAAGAAAATCTCAACCTGCAAAGCGCCGATCTTTCCGGTGCCGATCTGGTTAAGACCCGCTTGAAAGGTGCAAACCTGAAACACGCCAATCTTTCAGGCGCTGATCTGGAAGGCGCCAATCTTAGAGGCGCGATCATGACGCGGATCAATCTTTCCGGTGCCAACCTGGAAGATGCCAACCTCAGAGGCGCCAACATTTCAGGTGCCAATCTTACCGGCGCCAACCTTCGCGACACCAACCTTAAAAGCGCGTTCCTGACCGAAGCCAACATGGTCGGCGCTGACCTGGAAGATGCGGACCTGCAATCGGCGCGCGTTCAGGGCGCCAAGTTGAGGGGCGCAAACATGGAAGACGCCAGGTTAGATAACGCTGATTTTTCAGGTGCCGACCTGAAAGACGCAGACCTTGACGGCACCACCACCTTTAGAACCCGCTTTAACAACGCGGTGTGGAGCAATGGCAGGCGATGTGCGGCGGATTCCATCGGCGAATGTAAATAGCGATTAAGCGTTTAAATCAGCGCCAAATCATCGCGATGGACAATTTCATCACGTCCGCGGTAGCCCAGAATTTTTTCAAACTCGCCCGATTTCTTGCCGATGATCTTTTGCGCATCAATGGCTGAATAGGCACTTAAACCACGTGCGATTTCAGTGCCGCCTTGGTCATTGATAAAGACCGCATCGCCTTTTTCGAACGCACCTTCGATGCGTGCCACGCCGGCTGCCAGCAAACTCTTTCCGCTTTTAAGCGCGTTCAGCGCGCCATCGTCAACCACCAGCGTGCCGGTGGGTTGAAGCGAAGCCGCAATCCAGCGTTTGCGCGCATTGGCCGGTGTTGCTTTGGGTGTAAACCATGTCACCCGTGCGCCATCCCAAATAGCCCGCACGGGGTGTTCATCAGCGCCGCGCGCAATCACCATCGCGCAACCGTTCGCCAGACAGATTTTCGCAGCGGTTAATTTAGTGACCATCCCGCCCGAGCCCACTTCGGTACGCGTAGCGCCTGCCATGGCTTCGATGTCGGGCGTGACTTCGCCGACTTCATCAATGTGGCGGGCGTCATCATGCGCGGCGGGATCAGCTGTATAAAGACCATCAATATCGCTGAGCAATACCAGTGCATCGGCGCTGATCATCGCAGCCACGCGCGCCGCTAGCCGGTCATTATCGCCAAAGCGGATTTCATCGGTAGCAACCGTGTCGTTTTCGTTAATCAAGGGCACCGCGCCTTGGCGCAGCAGGGCATCAATGGTGTTGCGCGCATTTAAATACCGCCGACGGTTTTCGGTGTCACCCAGTGTCAGCAAAACCTGGGCCACGATCAGTTCATGGTGACCCAGAACTTCCTGATAGGCATGGGCCAAACGCACCTGGCCCGTTGCGGCGGCGGCCTGTTTTTCTTCCAGTTTCAACTGCCCGTCGCTTAAACCCAGATAGCGCCGACCCACGGCAATGGCGCCGCTGGAAACGACCACTACTTCCTGGCCGCGACCCCGCATGGCTTTGATGTCAGCGGCCAGACTTTCAAGCCATTTGCGATGCAACGTGCCGTGTTCTTCATCGACCAACAGCGCCGAGCCGATTTTGAGCACCACCCGCTTGGCATCCAAGAGGCGTGATGATCCTTTTTTCAGGTTTGCGGCCTTCTTGTCGCTGCTCATGGCCGGTATTCCTCTCGTTGGCCTGCCTCTTTTTCTTCCAATTCAAGCTGGCGGCTATGTTCAACGGCGGAAAACAGGACTTCCTGAACCTCGTCAACGCCCATGCCTGCGGCACCCGAAATAACGTACACTTTTTTGCCGCATGCGGCTTGCAACGCTTCCCGGGCTTCACTGGCAGCTTCATCGGTTAAGGCATCGCATTTGTTCAACGCCACCACTTCCAGCTTGTCTTTAAGCTCACCCCCGTAGGCATCAAGTTCATGGCGCACGATGCGGTAATTTTCCGCAACGTCTTCAGCGGTACCGTCCACCAGATGCAAGATCGCGCCACAGCGTTCCACATGGCCCAGAAAACGCGTGCCAAGGCCTGCGCCTTCGTGTGCGCCTGCGATCAGGCCGGGTACGTCGGCCAGGACCATTTCCCGGTCATTGCTACGCACCACACCCAAATTAGGGTGCAACGTGGTGAACGGATAATCTGCAATCTTGGGCCGGGCCCGCGACACGGCGGCAATAAACGTGGACTTGCCCGCGTTGGGCAAACCAACCAGACCAATATCGGCGATCAATTTTAAGTGCAGCCATACCCACATTTCGGTGCCGGGGTGGCCGGGATCGGCACGCCTGGGCGCACGGTTGGTGGAAGATTTGAAATGTGCATTGCCATAACCGCCATCGCCACCATTCAGCAACAACACGTGTTCACCGACTTCTGTCACATCAGCCAGCACGACTTCCTTGTCTTCGCTGAGAATCTGCGTACCGGCGGGAACCTCGATCACCAGATCCTTGCCGCCTGCCCCGGTGCGATCC
>DAOVVL010000285.1 GCA_030637205.1 Thalassospiraceae bacterium
GAAGATTTCTTTTCCGGCCACGGCCAGCATGAAGAAACCGTGCGCACCGTGTTCGCGGTGGGCGATGAAAAGCAATCCATCTACAGCTTTCAGGGTGCCGACCCGTATGAGTTCGGGCGCATGCACAAATGGTTTAAGGCGCGCGTTGAAAATGCCGGCGGGGCCTTTTCTTCGCTGCCGCTACAGCTTTCATTTCGTTCCACCCATGCGGTGCTGGCGATTGTCGACCGGGTCTTTAAAAACCCGGCGGCCTTTGACGGCCTTTCTTTTGATGATGAAGAGGTGCTGCACAAATCCGACCGTACCGGCCATGCGGGTGTGGTCGAGCTGTGGCAGCCGACATTGCCCGAGGAGTTTGAAGCCGCTGATCCGTGGGATGCGCCACTGGACCGGCTTTCCATCAAGAGCCCCGAAACCCGGCTGGCCGAGCGCATTTCACGCACCATCCGCGGCTGGTTCGATAACGCAGAGATGCTGGAATCCGAGGGTCGCCCGATCCGCGCCGATGATATTTTAATTCTGGTCAGAAAACGTGGCGCCTTTGCTGAAGAAATGGTGCGCCAGTTAAAACTGCACACGATCGAGGTCGCGGGATCAGACCGTATGGTGCTGACCGACCAGATCGCCGTTGAAGATCTAATGGCGCTGGGGCGCTTCTGCCTGCTGGCCGAGGATGACCTGAATTTAGCGGCGCTTCTGAAAAGCCCGTTGGTGGGCTTGCACGATGACGCGTTGATGGAACTGGCGCCCAGGCGCAAAGCCAGCCTGTGGGCCGCTCTAAGTCAGGCAGCCAAAAAAGACGGGGCTTTAAAAAATGCCCACCAGATCCTTCACAGGCTTCGCAGCCTTGCCGATTTCCAGCCGCCGTATGAATTTTTTGCAGGCGTGCTGAGCGGTGGCGGGCGCAAACAACTGGTCGCGCGTCTGGGCTCGGACTGTGAAGACCCGATAGATGAGTTCCTGTCGCTGGCGCTGGATTTTGAGCGCACCCACACGCCATCGCTGGAAGGGTTCCTGCATTGGGTCGAAAGCGGCGCCACCCAGATCAAGCGCGACATGGAATTCAGCGGACCCAAGGTGCGCGTCATGACGGTCCACGGCGCCAAGGGGCTGGAAGCAAACGTGGTCTTTTTACCCGATACGTGTACCAAGCCCGGCCATCAAACGGATGAAAAAATCCAGTGGCGCATCGATGCAGAACAAGAAGACGCGCCGGTGATCCTGTGGTCGCCGGTTAAGCAAATGCGCCCCAAGCTGGTTGAGCAGATGATCCTCGATGCCCGCGCGGTGCGTGAACGTGAATACCGCCGCCTGTTATATGTCGCCATGACCCGCGCGCGCGACCGTTTGTATATTTGTGGCTTTGCCCGTGAAAGCGGCCCGGCAGACGGTTCGTGGTATGAACTTGTCACCGATGCGGTGATGGAGCGCGGCGAAGAAATTGAAGTCGATGGTGAAACCATCTGGCGTTATGAAACCGACCAGCAACACGAACCCGAAATTGAACCGGCCCGCGGCGAAACGGTTCAGGCCACTTTGCCTGACTGGGCGCTGGTCCCGCCTCAGCCCGAAGCCATGCCGCCCAGCCCGCTGGCGCCTTCCTCAATGGATGCGGGCATGGATGAAACCGATCAAGACGCGCAGGTGCCGGTGGCGCAAAGCCCGTTTGCCGATGGCAATACCGTGCGTTTCAAACGCGGGCTGCTGATCCACAAATTACTGGAACTGTTGCCGACGATTGCAACTGAACAACGCCTTGAGGCTGCGCTCGGCTGGCTGAGCCAGCCCATCCATGAACTTGATGAAACAAGCATTACCGGGATTGCCCGTGAAACACTGGCGGTTCTTGAAGCGCCTGAGTTTGCCCCACTGTTTGGAACAGGCGGCCACAGCGAAGCGCCCATTGTCGGCGTCGCCATGGGCCGGGTGGTGTCGGGTCGCATTGACCGGCTGGTGATTAACGAAGACGAAGTGCTGATCGTTGACTACAAAACCAACCGCCCGCCACCCCATAAAGTCGCCGACGTGGCGAGCGTGTATCTGAAACAGATGGCGACGTACCGCACGTTGCTGGAGCAAATCTACCCCACACGGGCGATTCGCTGCTTCTTGTTATGGACCGACGGCCCCCGGGCAATGGAGCTAACCCCCGAGGTTCTTGAGCCATTTTGCGATCCCAAGACCCCTGCTTGACGGGGCAAGGGGGCGACACTAGATTTGACCCTCAAGATCGAAATCAAAAAATTCATAAAATTTAATTTCTCAAGGGACCCAACATGAAACACATCACCGACGAAACGTTTGAAGCCGACGTGATCCAGTCTTCCACTCCGGTTTTGATCGATTTCTGGGCCGAATGGTGCGGACCCTGTAAACAGATCGCCCCGGCACTGGAAGAAATTGAAGCCGAACTGGGTGAAAAAGTGATCATCGCCAAGATCAATATTGACGAAAACCCGCAGACCCCTTCGAAATACGGCGTACGCGGCATTCCGACATTGATGATTTTCAAAGACGGTGAGCCGGCCAGCGTTAAAATTGGCGCGCTGCCGAAAAACAAATTGCAGGAATGGATTGAAAGCTCGCTTTAAGTTCGTTCACAGCAAACCTGAATTAAAAGCCCTGCCATAACTGGCGGGGCTTTTTGTTATCAGTTTGAACGAGCAGAGCCGCGCTTGGTTGTCGAGACATTCTTGGTGTTGACGTGCATGCCGGGGCCTTTGGCCGAATTCTGGCCGGCATCGAACTGACCGGGATGGCTTTTCTGCTGGGCGGGCTGTGTGGCAGTTTTAGGTTTCTGCGCGCCTTTGGCGGCCTTGGCCTTGGCGCGTTCGCGAGCTCTGGCTTTGGACATGGTTTCAATACCTCTGTTGAGTTGGGCTTAAAAAAACCTAGCACACAAACCGACAGATAAGCCAGAAATCCGGCTCAGACCGTTTGCGCGCGCTCACCGCGCACATAACGGACCACATCAATGATATCAATGCACAGCGACGCTGAATTGATCACCATGACGACTAACATGAAAGTATAAAGCCCGCTTTCAGGTGGCACCTGATCCAGACGCAGCAAAAGCCACGGCACCGAGCCCAACCAGAACACGTGGCCAAGCCCAAGGATGCGCGTGAAACCCTTGAGCGCAAAAAGCGCCGTTATCAGGGTTGCGTTCAACATCATCACCCCCAGCACCACTTGTGCTTCGAGGAAATCAATAAAGAAAACCGGATAGATGAAATTCACCCCAAGCAACACAAACAGCCAGATCACCCAAGGCATGGGCATGCGAAAAGCGCATTTGAAGAAATCC
>DAOVVL010000050.1 GCA_030637205.1 Thalassospiraceae bacterium
CTGGCGCCCATCTCGCTGGGCACACCCGAAATTGCGCGCGCGCTGGCGGCCCTTTCGCCCGCACGGCCCATTCAGGATTTAGACGCAAAAAACCCAAGCGTTGCCCAAAACCCGATGACGTACGAAATTTCCCTGACCGTGAAGCGCGCCGATACCCTGGCAGGCATATTGGGCCGCGCCGGGGTCACGGGAAGCGAAGCCAATGAGGTCATCCGCGCGCTCAGCGAAGTCTTCAGCCCGCGCGGCTTGAAAAGCGGCCAGAAGGTCGCGGCCAGTTACGTGCCATCCATCCCTGATGCCGAAACCGGAAAACTTGAAAAAGACCGCTTTGTTGGCCTTGCCATCCCGCTCGATTATCAAAACCGCATCGAGGTTCGCCAAGGGACTGACGGCAGCTACAAAGCCGCCAAGGTCAAACTGGAACTGGATGGTGAGCTGGTACGCGCCGAAGGCATCGTGACCTCAAGCCTGTATCTGGCTGCCACCCGCGCCGGGGTTTCGGCTCCGGTGGTCAGTGAACTGATCCGCGCCTTTTCATGGGATGTGGATTTCCAGCGCGACATCTGGAAGAACGATGGCTTTGAGGTCATGTTCCAGCGTTACCGCAATGATGAAGGCCGCACCGTCCATGAAAATGGAATTGTGTACGCATCACTAAACCTGCGCGGTGAACGCAAGGCCATATACCTGCACACCCTGAAAGACGGCACCCAGGATTATTTCGACGAAAAAGGCAATAGCGCCAAAAAGGCCCTGATGCGCACGCCCATAGACGGCGCCCGCTTGTCGTCCAGCTTTGGCAAGCGCAAGCACCCCATTCTGGGCTACACCAAAATGCACAAGGGTGCGGATTTTGCAGCCGCGCGCGGCACCCCGATTTATGCCGCAGGCAACGGTTCCATCACCATGGCCGGGCGCAATGGCGCGTATGGTAACTATGTTCGCATTCGCCACAATTCTGAATATTCCACAGCCTATGCACATATGAAATCGTTCAAGCGCGGCATTTCAAAAGGCAGGCGCGTGACCCAGGGCGAGGTCATTGGTTATGTCGGTACCACCGGGCGCTCAACCGGGCCGCACCTGCATTACGAAATTTTGCGCCGCGGCGCACAGGTCAACCCGATGCGGGTCAAGATGCCGTCAGGCAAAAAACTCAAGGGCGCCGAATTGGCGCGTTTTGAGAAAAGCCGCGACAGCCTTGATCGCCAATGGGCGCTTCTTGAAACCGAAGCCCTACAACTGGCGCAACGCTAGGCTTTCCAAACAACATACATAGTACTGATCAAGTCGGCAGGGTCGCGGCGCAGAGCTTGGTTTCAAAGCGCGCTGTGTCCGCGTTCCAGCTGTGCAACTGGTACAGGGGCTTGCCATCCAGTTCAGGTTCGAACTCTCCAAGCCGGTTATCAGGCGGCAATGACGGCACGCACGACGCACGGCAAGTTTCCAATTGCACGCTGTATTGGCGGTGCATATGGCCGCAGAATAGATGTTTGATCTGTTTGTGCTGGGCTATCAGTCCTAAGAAGCTATCGGCCAGGACCTGGTCGTCGAACTGGAACGGATATTTCGACGTGGTGACCTCGAACGGCGGGTGGTGCATGAACAACGCGGTGGGCTGATCGGGCTGCTGTTTAAGCAATTCATCCAAAACACCGAGGCGCACCGAACAGGTGGTACCGATGTTGTGTTCGCGGTGGTGGGTATCCATGGCGATGAGCCGCACGGGAAATCCGTCGATGCTGTAAATTACGAATCCCTCGACCAGTTTGGCCGCACCCAAATCCGCACCGCCCAGATCCTTAAGGCCAGCCACAAGATTTTTACCGAGGTCACGATTGCCCAGCGCAAAATAGACCGGGATGCTGATATCCTTCATGATGGTCTTTGCGGTTTCGTAGTCTTCGGGCTGGCCACCGTGCGTAACATCGCCGGTATGCAGCACCAGGTCTGGCTTCTGATCCAGCGCGTTGATGTGGCGAACAAACGCTTCCAGCGACTTGACGCGCTCAGGAAACTCACGTTCTGCATCGCCATGCTGGGAGATATGAGTATCGGAGATTTGTGCGATCAGCATCGGTTTCATACCGTTTAATCTGGGTCGGCACCGCCATGCGCCGCCTTCAATTCACAAAATGATCGAATCCTAAGGGACGGAAAAGCAAAGCCGCGCGACCTGAAGCGGTGCGCGCGGCCAAAATGCCTTGCAGAAACTTCCGAGCGCCTTACGGCTTTTTCGGGGTTTGGTAAGGAACTTCCTTGTGCCACTCAATCCATTCGGTGTGGTAGCCGACATAACCTTTTTCGTTGGCCGGTTGCTGCTTCGTTGTGTAGTACTCGGTCACACCATCAGGAACAGGATCTTTAGCGTTTACGTTACCCATAATTCAACTCACCTTTTTCGATCTTAATAAGCCGGAACGGCTACTTCAGAAACTCAAACCGAATTCAAACCCAGCGTTTACCGCCATATATTACAAAAAGAATATATAGGATTGCGCGCCTCAAGGAAAGCGGCTTTTTCCAATTCTACCCGCTTAAAACCACCTGAAATCAAAGCATTAGGCGTGATCAACTGGCGCTGACAAAGCGGCCAAGGTGCGCAGCGCGGCCTCAGATATTTCGAGGCGCGAATCGATACGCCACACCGTCGGGGCGGCCTATTTGACGGGTCGGGCGAATTGTCGGGACCGTTCGTTAAATGGGGATTTTGTTGAGGGCATCCGGAATTTCCGGCTCATCTACAACCGCCCCGCCGGCTTCGATCTCTTCATCGGTGGCATCGCGCACCGATAACACCTCAAGTCTGAAGATCACCTCGCGCCCGCACAATGGATTGTTGCCGTCCACGGTCAGTGTCTTATCGTCCATACGCGTGACGATGAAATTACGCGGCTGGCCCTTTTCGTTTTCCATGGTGATGGTGGTGCCGATCTCGCGGTATTCCTCGGGAACGTTTTCGATTCGGTCGGTAAAGACCAGCTTCTCGTCCCGGGGGCCGTACAGCTCATTGCAATCGACCGGCACCTCGATAATGTCGCCCGCGGATTTGCCTTCCAACTGTTCGGTGACGGGAGACGCCAGCACACAGTCGGCGCCGTGAACGTAACCCAAGGGGAATTCGACCCCGACGAGAACGCCGTCCGTCTTCTTGTCGATCACCTGGTAGTTGAGTTCGACGAAGCTGTTTTCTTGAATTGTGTCGCTCATATCAAATCCGAAATAGGGGTCTAGAAAATGGTTGCGCCAAAGATTTTCACTTCGTCTTGGTCTTCATCGATACCCAGAACCAACCTGCCCAGCCATTCCCCTTCTTTTTTGGTGCTGCGCACCCGGTAAAGCACCGTGACATGTTCGCCACGGCGGATGAAGCCGAGGTGGTCATAGTCTTCAGACAGGCTGCGCGTGAGCTCGCTCTTGGCGAATTGCTTGCCGATCTCGACTTCATTTAAGCCCTGGACCAGGTCATTCGAGAAATTCCTGATGAATTCCCCGTATTTCCCTTCGTTGGAAGATCTGATGAGATGCTCCCAAAGGGGGGTTGCGATGGACATGGTCTCTTCATCGGTAAGTTCAATAATATTCATTCTTGTTTCTCTTATGTGCTTGGGGCCCAACTGTGTTGAGCGCATAAAAAAAGATCAACATACGACATGTTATCAACATCCCCCATGTTAATCTTTTTTAAGGACCAAACGAAAGCCCACCTGATATTCAGGCGAACTTTCGTTTGGAATTGTGTTACTCGGCTTCGTCGACGAGATGGTACAAAGGTGCCTTTTCCATGGTGTATTCGCCGGTCGACGGATCACGACGAGACACGGTCAGAACATGCCAGTTTTCGTCATCCAGTTTCATGGCGTCACCACGGTAGTAATACCCCGGCCAACGAGTTTCTTTACGGAACAGCGTGTGTTGCAGAACGCACTCAGAAGTACGGTGACGGTGCTTGATTTCCCAGGCACGCAGCAACTCGTGAAAGTCCTTGGCCGCAATCTTCTCAAGATCTTCTTCCATGATCTGGAGCTTCTTGAGGCCAATGTTCAGCAGCTTGTCGTTGGTCATGTAGTTAACCGTCACACCACCGCCGTACTCGTCCATCAGTTTTTGCAGGCGATCTTGGAACTGACGCGGGTTGTGGTAGTTGGGGTTGACGTCACCAGCCACGATTTCATTACGGTGAACTGTGTAATGTTCCATAGGCTTGAAGACGACTTCCTTGAGATCGTTGATCTGCTTGTCGGAAACGTTGATGCCTTCGGCTTTGCCGTCATCAATGTACTTACAAGCAGCCTTTGCAGCCAGACGACCTTCGGTAAACGAACCCGATGAGAACGCGTGCGGCGTACCGCCGACTGCGTCACCGGCACCGAACAGACCTTCTACCGTCATCATGCGGTTGTAGCCCCAGTAGTATTCAGGCGGGGAAAGATCTTCCGGGCCTGAGCACCAGGCGCCGCTGCCGGTCGCGTGAGAGCCCATAACATAAGGCTCAGACGTGGTCAGTTCCGGGTTTTCGTTCTTGGGGTCCACGTCCGTGGCGGCCCACAGAACGGCCTGACCAACGGTCATGCCCAAGAAGTTATGCCAACCGATTTCTTCCAGGTGTGGATCTTGGAACGAGGGCATCGTCACCATGTGGCTCGGACCGCGACCAGCGTTCACTTCGTTGATTATAGCGTGGTTACGCAGGCAGGTCGGGATCGGACGGTGGGTGGCGTGGGAAAGTTCCGGATCCAGGTATTCTTTGCCGACCATTTCCTGCAGGGCGGGGAACCACTTGGATTCATACTCTTCGCCATAACCGTTTTGAGTGTAGGTCTTCAGATGCAGGAAGTAAGCACCGACCGGGCCGTAGCCATCTTTAAAGCGGGCCAGCACGATGCGGTTTTCCATCTGGGTCATCTTTGCGCCGGCGTTGATCATCAACGCGTAAGCGGAACCGGACGACCACGGGGCGTACCACACACGACCAGCACCTTCGCCCACCGAACGCGGCTTGAAGATGTTGGATGCGCCACCAGCACCGCAGATCACGGTTTTTGATTTAAAGACGTGGTAGTTGCCGGTGCGCACGTTGAAGCCAACGGCACCCGCAATGCGGTTTTCCTTGGCATCATCCATCAACAGGTGGGTGATACAGACACGGTTGAAGACTTTGTCAGCCGATGTCTTCGCAGCTTCGGCCACAAGTGGCTTGTAGGATTCACCGTGAATCATGATCTGCCAGCGGCCTTCACGTAGGTAAGAGCCCTTGTCCGGGTCGCGCATGATCGGCATGCCCCACTCTTCGAAATGGTGCACGGCGGAATCGACATGGCGTGCCATATCGAACAGCAGATCTTCACGAACCATACCCATCAGATCGATACGCGCGTAGCGCACGTGGTCTTCCGGGTTATTTTCGCCCCAACGGGTACCCATGTAGCAGTTGATCGCGTACAGGCCCTGGGCAACAGCACCGGAACGGTCGATGTTGGCCTTTTCGGCAATCACGATCTTCTTGTCCTGACCCCAGTAACGGGCTTCCCAGGCGGCACCGGTGCCACCAAGGCCCGCGCCGGCGACAAGGATGTCGATGTTGTCTTCGACGATTGTTTTAGTAGCCATTAGTACTGCACCCCTTGCTTCATCTTGAGGCCGTTGGACTTCAAGGTATGGATGTCGCCGTCATCCATGCGGATGTATTTCGGCTCGTTAAACAACAGCTGGCTGTCGCGCATTTCCTGAGAAGGCGCAGGCTGATCGGCAAGCTTCGTGATGTGCTTGCCCCACGGCTTGGTGGTGATCGGAGCCATCAGGTTTAGGTCTTTTTTGCCGTTGCGGAACTTGATGCGCCAGGCAATGACACCCTTTTCCTCATCGCGCACAACGCGAACGCTGTGGCCGAGCGGTGCGAAATCAGCGTAGCCGCGAACATCGATCGCGTTCTGCGGGCACGCCTTCACGCAGGAATAGCATTCCCAGCACATGTTCGGTTCGATGTTGTAGGCACGACGGTAGGTCTTATCGATGTGCATGATGTCGGACGGGCAGATATCTACGCAGTGTCCGCAACCATCACATCGTGTCATATAGACGAATGTAGGCATTTTCGTTTCCTTCCCCTTTAGAAAAGAATTCTTAAAAATTCAAATTAGTAGTGATTCGGCGCTTCGCGCTTGATGCCGAGCCCCATGTTAGGCGGTGTGCTGCCCATGTATTCCGGAATATCAGGAAAGCGTGCCTGCAATTCGGGATCCGTCAGATCACCAATAGTGGGCAGGTTCTGATTGGAACCATCCGCTTTGAGAACCCGCTTTTGGAAAGCAGCAGCCGGCTTGAAGAACATGTGTGCGAACTTCGACCACAACACACCGGCAAACAGCACGGTGGCAGCGATAATGAACAAGCCTAAGAACACGGTGGTCCAGATCGCAGTGCCGTTGGCTTGCAGGATCGACCAAACCAGACCGAAGGTCGTGGTGCCCAGCAGCGACAGAATGAACAGGTCGGCGCGCACGATGCGATACCAATGAACGCCTTCGGCTGCAACATCAACGCGGATGAAGAACCAGAACGCGTAACCGCCCAGCATAACCATGGCAGCACTTAGGTGCCACAGCTGCGCAACGATGGTTGGTGCTGTGCCGCCCGTGTAAGCGAATACCAAAGCGATGGTCGTCACGATGAACAGGATGAACCCGTACATGGTGAACAGGTGCGAAATGCGGCGTACCGGGTTGCAGAACTCACCGGACGTAGCAACGTCAACGATGACGGTCTGAACGGCGATCCCGACCTTATCACCGGCGCCGAGCTCACGCGTGCGGTCGGCTTTGGCGGCTTCACCCTTTTGGAAAAAGTACTGGGCGCTTTTCTTGTGGATCATATCCAAAATGGTGCCGCCCACGACCAAGATGAACATCAAAATGACGTAACCCTGGATAACGTTGAGCGGAATGATCGAGGCAAGATCAGCGAATGGATTAGTGGCGAACATCAATTTCTCCCCTGAAGTGTTCGTAACCTATTGATAAATCAACAGATAAATGGACAATTCTTTTTATTAGCAAGCTATTATATGAATGAATTGTAATTTTACAATCAGAATGTCAAATCATCCGCAATAAAATGAGGAATTGGCCCCGCCTGACAAAATATATAGAAGAATTTTTCTGGCTTTTCAGTAAGATATGCTCAAATCTAGATCGATTACGATTTGTCGGTTCAATCTGTTACGCCCCCCCCGTCGGCGCGCCGCCTCTAGCCCCTTTCACGCATCCGCGCATGGATTCGTAACAAGCGCAGCGCAAAAAGCCCCGCAACAAGAATGCGCAAAAAAGGGGAGCGCCCAAGATAAATCCCAGACGCTCCCCTGTGTATGCAGTAGATGGCATGCCGTATCTGCGATGCGGCGAGCTTAAACTTCAGGCTTACTTTAGTCCTTCAGTCCTGCGTAATACGCCTGCAAGACCGCAACGACTTCCGGACGCGAAAACTCGGGCGGGATGTCTTCGCCCGCGCTCAGCATCTCGCGCTGCTTGGTTCCGGAGATCGAGACGTGGTGCTCATTGTCATGCGGGCAGGTCTTGGCGGTCGCCATGCCCATGCATTTTTTGCAGTAGAACGTGATGTCGATCTTGAGCGGCACGGTTTGAAGCGCGCCGTCCCACAGCTTATCAAATATGTGCTGCGCATCGAACGGCCCGTAGTAATCGCCCACGCCCGCATGGTCGCGCCCGACAATCAGGTGCGAGCAGCCGTAGTTCTGGCGGATCAGCGCATGGAACAACGCTTCGCGCGGTCCGGCGTAGCGCATTTCGATGGGATAACCCGCCTGGATCACGGTGCCCGCCACGAAGTAGTTGTCGATCATCGCCTGGATCGCCTTGGTGCGGGTTTCGGCTGGAATGTCGCCGGCTTTGAGCTTGCCCAACACCTGGTGGATGTAAACGCCATCTGTGACTTCGACCGCGATCTTCGCCAGATGTTCGTGGCTGCGGTGCATGGGGTTGCGGGTTTGGAACGCCGCCACCTGAGACCAGCCCTTGGCGGTAAATTCGGCGCGGGCTTCGGCCGGGCGCTGGTACAAATCACCAAACAAAGACGGAAACTCGCCTTCGTCGATAACCGTCACCGAGCCCGCCAGACACACGTCCTTTTGCTCGTTGACCTTCTGCACACCGGGGTGTCCGTCATCGGTGGTGGTGTAGACGTGCTGGGCTTCGAACGCCTTGTCTTCGGCAGAAAAATAGTACTTTTCGGTCACTTCCATGATGGCCATGATGAGGCCGGTTTCTTCATCGACCAGGGCGACCTCTTCACCGTCGCCGATGGTGTCGGCCAAGGCCCTGTCAGCCGACAGCGTGACGGGAATTGGCCAGAACAGTCCGTTCTTTAACTTCATGTCGGCGCAAACGCTCTGCCAATCGTCGCGGCTCATGAAACCGTCCAGCGGCGTATACGCGCCCATGGATAACATCAAGACATCGGACGTTTCCTTGCTCGACATGGGCACCTTCGTCAGGTGCTCAGCGTGTTTCTTGAGCGCCGCGCGTTCCGTTTCTGCCACCAAAAGCGGGGTCAGGCCTTTTCCGCCGTGAGGCTCTACCAGATTAGACATCGTTCTTCCTTTTCTAGCCGTAAGTTACACCCGGGGTTGGGTTCAAGCGTCATCGGAACGCAGGTTCCGGCGCTTTGTAGCAATAATACGAAAAAAAAGCGAAGTATTATTTTTTATACACAAATTCTTGTGCAATTAGTTCCGCTCCCCCGGCGCATCCGGACTGGGTGCGCCATAAAATTCCATAAAATTCCGATGGGAGCCTTTTTAGCAAAACAATTGGCACTCCCGCCAATGAAAATTATAAAAAATGTATATATTGGGGTGCTGATATTAGCAAAAGTGGCTGAAACGCTAACTTCAGGCCGCGTCTGCCGCGACCTGCACGCCGTTGACCTTCAGGCCGTTCTTGGTCGCTGTTACCGCGACGGTGTCGCCGTCCTGAACGCTGCCATCCAAAATCATCTCGGCCAACGGGTTTTGCAGGGCGCGCTGGATGGTGCGCTTTAGAGGCCGTGCGCCATATACCGCATCGTAGCCCTTGTCGGCCAGCCAATCGCGGGCTTTTTGGTCCAGATCAAGCGCCAGGTTGCGCTCAGCCAGCAACGTATCAAGGCGGCCTAACTGAATATCGACAATGCCCGCCATGTTGTCCCTGAACAGGCGGTGGAATAAAATTACTTCATCGAGGCGGTTGAGGAATTCCGGGCGGAACGCGCGGTTCACTTCTTCCATAACCTGTGGGCGGACTTCAGACGAATCGTGGCCTTCCTTTTGGGTTGCCAGAATTTCGCCGCCAAGGTTGGAGGTCAGGATGATTAACGTGTTGCGGAAATCGACGGTGCGCCCGTGGCCATCGGTCAAACGGCCATCATCGAGAACTTGCAGCAAAATATCGAACACATCGGGGTGCGCTTTTTCAACTTCGTCAAACAAGATCACCTGATA
>DAOVVL010000235.1 GCA_030637205.1 Thalassospiraceae bacterium
TGCTTCGCCGGTTTTGGTAAAGCGCCGGTTCACACCTTCAAAGCCTGCGTAAGCCTCGCGCAGGGTCTCGCTATCGATGCCCATCTCGCGCGCGATAACGGCGGCGGCCAGTGCGTTTTCAACATTGTGGCGGCCAAACATGGGCAAGCGGATGTCTTTTACAAATTCGCTTTCCTGCGTGGCGGTTCCGGCAAAGGTAATGTCGAACGTGACGCCACCGGGGCCGGGTCTCAGGTTTTCACCGCGCACCATGGCTTGCGGGCTGAACCCGTACGTGACCACACGCCGATCTGAAACCTTGGGGATCAACGCCTGCACTTCGGCGTGATCAATACAAAGGGCGGCAAAACCGTAAAACGGGATATTTTCAACGAACGTGACAAACGCTTCGCGCAGCACATCAAACGATCCGTAATGATCTAAATGTTCGGGATCAATGTTGGTGACCACCGCAATGGTTGCAGGCAGTTTCAAAAACGTGCCATCGCTTTCATCGGCTTCGGCGACCATCCATTCCCCGCCGCCAAGACGCGCATTGGTGCCCCATGCGTTGATGATGCCGCCGTTAATCACGGTCGGGTCTTTTCCGGCGGTATCGAGCAAGCGCGCGATCAGCGACGTGGTTGTGGTTTTGCCGTGCGTGCCGCCCACCGCGATGGCCCACTTCAGGCGCATCAGTTCGGCCAGCATTTCGGCGCGGCGTACCACCGGCAGCATGCGTTTGCGCGCGGCTTGCACTTCGGCATTATCAGACTTCACGGCAGACGAGATCACCACCACTTCGGCGTTATCGACATTGCTTTCTGCGTGGCCGATAAAAACTTCCACGCCCAGTTTTTGCAGGCGTTTGACGTTGGCGCTTTCAGCCTGATCGGAGCCTTGCACCGAATAGCCGAGGCTATGGAGCACTTCGGCAATGCCGCTCATGCCGATGCCGCCGATGCCGACAAAGTGAATGGTACCGATGGATAACGGTAGCGCCCTCATGGCTCAGCCCTTTCTGTATGTGTTTCAAGTGTGCTTTGGCGGGTTTCATCGATCAGGCCCACCACCCTGTCGGCAAGCTTTTTGGCGGCCTGGGCGCTGCCGTGCTCATGTGCAGAGGCTGCGGCTTTTTTCAACACAGCCGGAAGACCCAGCAAGCTATCTAAGCGTGCCGCCAGATTTCCTGCGGTGAAGGTTTCCTGGGGCATGATCCAACCGGCCCCGGCACCATCAATGGCGCGCGCATTAAAAGTCTGGTGATCGTCAGCAGCAAACGGATACGGAACCCATATGGATGGCCGCCCCATCGCCATCACTTCGGCCACGGTAGACGCGCCCGAACGGGCAATCACCAGATGCGCGTTTGCAAGGCGTTCGGGAACATCTGCAATGAACGTGGAAAGATCAGCTTTAATGTTGCTGGATTTATAAGCACGCCCCACCGATGCCAGATCTTCTTCGCGACATTGCTGGGTGACATGCAGGCGCGCGCGAATTTCCGGATCGAGGCGCTCAAGGGCTGCGGGCACGACCTCGCTCAGCACCGTGGCACCTTGCGATCCACCCAGAACCAGCAGGTTCAAGGGTGCGTCGCCCTCAGCTTCGGGATAGGTTGCGCCGCGTTTGTCAGCAATGGCGGTGCGTACCGGCATACCGGTCAGGCTCGATTTGCCCTCAACAGCGGATGCCAAGCCTTGCGTTTGTCAAAACGACGTTGCAATGCGCGCCACGCGCGGGGCCAGCAAGCGGTTGGCGCGACCTAACAGTGCATTTTGTTCATGGATGGCGGTGGCGCACCCGGCAATAGAAGCCGCCAGCATGGTCGGCACCGAAGCATAGCCACCAAAACCAACCACGCAGGCGGGGCGGATTTTGCGCAGCAGTATCAATGCCTGTATGAAGCCAATGGCCAATGCGAAGACACTCTTTATAAGTGATGGAATGGACTTGCCGGCAATGCCGCCGGCCAGAATATGGTGCGTTTCAAGCTCGCCCAGTGTTCCCTTGAAAGTACTGCCGCGCTTATCTGTCACCAGCCCCAATTGGTAGCCGCGCGATTTCAGCTCAACCGCCAACGCTTCCGCCGGGAAGACATGCCCCCCGGTGCCACCGGCTGCCAACAAAACCAAAGGCTTGCTCATAAGCCGCCCCCCGCCTTGGGGCGAAAGCGCGTCAGCGCCAATACCAGCCCCATGCCAAACGCCAGCGCCACGGTCGAAGACCCGCCGTAAGAAATAAACGGCAGCGTCATGCCCTTGGGCGGCATCAGGTTGGTGGTTGATGCAATGTTGATGATGGCTTGCAGCGCAAACTGCACCAACAACCCGGTTGTTGCGACCAGGACAAAAAAGTCGGTGTCCTTGAACGCGCGCGAGAATCCGCGCACCACAATAAATGCAAACAGCGCCACCACCAGCAGACACACCAGCAGGCCAAACTCTTCGCCCGCGACGGCTAAAATAAAATCGGTATGGGCATCGGGCAACACTTCCTTGACGCGCCCTTCGCCGGGGCCGCGCCCGAACAGGCCGCCGTTTTGAAATGCGCTTAGCGCGCGTTCGACCTGAAAGCCATCGCCTTGCGAAGGATCAAGGAAACGATCAATACGTGCGCGAACATGATCAAACGTGAAGTACGCACCAAAGCCGCCCAGCAAAAACAACAGCGCCACCGCGAGTACCAAAATCCACGGCAGGCCCGCGATAAAGAACTGCACCCCCCACACCATCGACACCACCACCGTCATGCCAAAGTCGGGCTGCATCATCAAAAGACCCACCACCAGCATCCACAGCCCCGTGGCAATGGCGTAGCCGGGAATATCGTCATCAAGGCGCTGCGAAGAAAACATCCACGCCGCCATCACGGCAAAGCTGGGTTTGACAAATTCAGACGGTTGCAGGGAAAACCCGCCAAACGACAACCAACGTGACGCACCCTTGATTTCGGAACCGAAAAACAGCACACCGATCATCAAGACCAGCGATCCGACAAATACCACCATCGACACCCGGCGCACCCATTGCGGCGTCAGCATGGATGTCGCCAGCATTACAATCAGTGCCATGGGGAGAAACACAAACTGGCGGCGCACAAAATGATAATTATCCAGCCCGATGCGTTCCGCCACCGCGGGCGAAGCGGCCAATGTCAGGATCGCACCCAGCGCCGCGATGGCGATAATCGCCATCAGCGTCCAGCGGTCGATGGTCCACCACCAACGCCCTAACAGTGAATTATCGGTGCGCGCAAAAGTGCTCATGCGTGTTCTACCTCAACTTCAACGTCGAAAGACCGATCAGTGCCAAGACCGAGGCAATGATCCAAAAACGAATAACAATGGTCGATTCATGCCACCCCTTTTTTTCAAAGTGATGATGCAGCGGCGCCATCGCGAAAACGCGCTTGCCGGTTAATTTGAAAGAAACCACCTGCACAATCACCGAAACCGTTTCCAGCACGAACAGGCCGCCAACGATGGCCAACACCAATTCATGCTTGGTGATGACACTGACCACACCCAGCGCGCCGCCCAGCGATAGCGACCCGGTATCGCCCATGAAGATGCGCGCGGGCGGTGCATTGAACCACAAGAACCCAAGCCCACTGCCGACCAGTGCGCCGCAAAAGATCGCCAGCTCGCCCGAACCCGGAACATGGTGCAATTGCAGGTAACCGGCAAAGACCGAGTTGCCCACCAGATACGAGATCAGCGCAAACACACCCGCCGCAATCATCACCGGAACAATGGCCAGACCATCCAGCCCGTCGGTCAGGTTGACAGCGTTCGAAGCGCCGACCATGACAAAGGCGGCGGCGGCCAAAAACATCCACCCGAAATCCAGCAGCAGGTCTTTAAAGAACGGCAGTGCGATGGTGGTGCTGAGCCCTTCGGGCAGATAAATCATTATGAGATACCCGGCTATGATCGCGACCGCCGTCAACAAAACCATCTTCAATTTTCCAGATAGGCCGTTGTGTGAACGCCGTGACACCTTCAGGTAATCGTCCCAAAACCCGATGGCGCCGTAACTGGCCGTCACGCCCAACACAA
>DAOVVL010000005.1 GCA_030637205.1 Thalassospiraceae bacterium
GGATGGTTATTTAGTCTCTTGAGCAGCTCTAAAATGGTATGCGAGGCCGCATCCACCGCTTAGGCAACGTGACAAAAGCCGTTCCCTCCGCCGTGTTTCACGGCCTGATGATGGTACATTCGTGCAAACAAGTCAAACGAGGCTCAGTGCGAATTCTCCACAAAAATATAGGGAAAACAAGCTCAAAACACCCATGCAGCGCACCTAAAAAAAGGCCGCCACATCTGTGACGGCCAAGTTTGGGAAAATGAAAAACACGAGAGATACCGCAAATCCGCGGCGGATCAGAAACCCCCTGCAATGGGGAGGGAGGGTGCAATGAAGCCCAGCGACATCAACATCATCGAGACGATCAGTCCGGTGGCCTTCAAGGGGTTCATTCGATCAATTCCTTCTTCAGCGAGTTGTCTTAGGGGCGAATGAATATCCGCCAGTAACGTCAAGATGCCACAACGCGTGCGCGCGCGCTGTGATCTGGCGCACAAGGCGCACAAATCGTGCGTTTTTTTGAAAAATCTCAGGAAAAATATTGAATTTCAGGGTGTTGGGATTATTCGCCGCGGACGTCTTCGACCATTTCTTCCAGGGTTTCGAGGTCTTTGATCAACATCGTATCCTTCAGGCGTTCGACGACACCCTTGCGCGCAAGATCGTTCATCACGCGCGCCACCGTTTCCCGCGTGGTGCTGACACGCGACGCGATATCGCTGTGAACCGGGATCGGCTTGATCTCAGCCGTAAGCCCGTCTTCGGTCGCCTTGCGCCCAAGCCGCAACAGATCGGCGTGAATGCGGTTGTTTGCGCCCAGCGTGCTGAGATCCATGATACGGCTGGTCGAGCTACGCACCAGATGGGCCAGATGTTTCATCAGCTTCCACGCGATGGTGGGATGGTTCAGGATTACTTCCTGGAACTGATCAGCCGGAAGCGAGGCAATGTGCACTTCTTCCAACGCCATCACACTGGCGGAACGGGGCAGGCCGTCAATGGCTGCCAGTTCGCCGAAATGGCTGCCGGCTTCCAGATCATCAAAGGTGATCTCGCGCCCCGAAAGGGAATAGTTCACCACCCGCACGCGGCCTTGCGCGACAAAAAAGATATCGCGCGAGTCTGAATGTTGGTCAATGATCTGTTCGCTGGCCGAATAGGATTTCCAGCGGCAGTTTTTCTCAACCACCTTGAACTCATCGTCGTTCAGCTCAGCGAGCAAACGGATGTTATTTAACGAATCGGGACCGGATTCGGTCACTGCAATTCCCTTCTTTTCTTCAAAACGCGCTCGGCCACCTAGCCTGAAAGGCCCGCCTACTAAGGTATACATAATATAGCTTGCCAACAGTTAACCAATTTTTGATGTTTGTTAACAATACTTTCTGCAACAAAAATAAAAAACCAAAAAAACACACGCTCTTAAGGGGACAGGCCCAACCCAGGCCAACCCCGAATATGGCCGATTCTTAAAGGGGAGAAGCCCTGGGATCAGTTCAAGGAGTGAAACAAGATATGAAATCGAAAGCCAGAACGGTATCAACTGAAGCTGCGGAACTTGATCAAAACCCGATAGCCCCGGCGCCCCCGCTGGAAGCCCGTACAATCCGCCATAGTTTTGCGCGCTCGCTGTGTAGCGCCCACCACATGGCGACCCTTTCAGAACGCGAAACGTGTGACGACGGTGTGCCGTGTACAAAGCTTGGCGATTGCAGTGACATGGCCGACAAGACGCTGGCCTACCTTCAATATCGCAACCGCCTTCCCAAAGAAGACTGATCCGGCCGACAGGCTGGCCAGCTAGGCCATAACAAATGCGCCGCCGCGCCGCGGATCGCCGGCCCCGGAAAACGTGCGGCCGCGCGCATCAAAACCCACGGCATGAACCCCGCCGAAAAACAGGTTCAGGTCTTCCCATACCTTGAAGCTTTCAATATCCGTTCCCAGTTGGGCGGCATCAAACGGATCGAACCCCGGCTCAACGTTCAACACCCCGCCTTCAAAATGGATGCGCGGCAAACAGACCGCGTCTTGCAAGGGGACGTCAAATTCAAGCACCGCCAATATCACCTGCAAAATGGCGGTGCGAATACGGTTTGATCCGCCCGAACCCAACGCAACTTCCGAGCCGTCAGGGCCAAACAAAATACACGGTGCCATCATCGACGACAAACGCCGGTTGGGCGTCCATTGGTTCAGGCCGTTCGGATTGATGTCTTCTTCGCCCAGCATGTTGTTCAACACCACCCCCGTGCCGGGGGCTATGTAGGCTGAACCTTCGCCGTTTGAAACCGTCAAGGCGGCGGCATTTCCCTTGGCATCGATGACGCTGATATGGGTCGTGCCACGATAGGATTTGTCACGCCCCAGGATTTGGCTGCGATAGCCTTCCAGAAATTCAGGGTCCAGCAATTGCGTGGCGCCTTCGTCGTTGTTTACGCCAAGTGCGGTTTCGATCCGCGCATGGTGGGTCAGTTCCAATGCATGCACGATGCGTTTTAAGTGTTCAACTGAACCAAACCTTTCCCCGCCCAGCCCGGTGTCTTGCAAAAGCTTTAACGCAAATCCGATCAAGGTGCCGCCGGTTGATGGTGGCGGATTAGTCAACAATTGCGCATCGCCGTACGAAATGTTGAGCGGGTCGCGGCGCCGGGTGCGGTAGCTTGAAAAATCATCAAGCCCCAGATGGCCACCGCCCGCTTCGCTGTCTGTGGCGACGCGCTGCGCGACTTCGCCTTTGTAAAACAGGTCTTCGCCTTCACGACACAGCACGTCGAGAAAATCTGCAAACGCAGGGTTTTTCATATTTTCGCCTTCGCCGATCAGACGGGTGTCATCTAATGGGCTGGCGAACAGTTGGCGGCAGCTATCGCTTGCCTGATAAATCGGGGCCACCACGTTGAATATATAGCCCTGCAACGGCGACAGCGCGAAACCTTCGCGCGCCAGTTTAAGCGCCGGCTCAGAAATAACGCTCAAAGGGATGCTGCCCAGATCGCGATGCGCCGCAAACAATCCGGCCACCACACCCGGCGTTGCGATAGAACCCATGCCGATATGAAATTCCTGCTGGACGGTTCCGAAATCGACCATCAAAGGGTACAGGTCCACGTCGCCGCGATGTTGCAACGGGGTGTGGGCGAAAAAATCATATAGCTGGGGCGCGCCGCTTTCGGGCCGTGCCAGCAAAAACCCGCCGCCGCCCAGCGACGCCAGCACCGGTTCGGCCACGCACGCAGACATCAGCGCCGCCAGCACCGCATCAAAGGCATTGCCGCCCGCGCGCAGCACTTCGGCGGCGGCTTGGGCCGTGTGGGTATCGCCAGCGGCTACCGCACCGTTTGCTTGCATGTGATCGATCTTTCCCAATGCCCGCCCTACGTGCCCAGAGGCGGCCTAACAAACTCAACTGTTCTTTCATACGATCGCAGAGCATTTTGCTCAATGGCCGTGTTATTGCCACGATTTCCCGGCTACTATGCTCGCCGATCCTGCTAACCGATCAACTTAGGATATTTCATGCCATTTAGCCGCCTTGTCCCACGTCTGGCCCCACGTCTGGCCCCAAGTCTGGCCCCGATCATTCTGATCGTGCTAAGTGCCTGCGCCACGCCGCCTGTGGCCACCACCCTGGCCCCGGTGCTGGACCCTGACAAACGCGGGCGCGAATGTGTGGCGGTGGGCAGCTGGATGAACCCACAAACGCGGCGCACCATGCCCAACGAGGATGTCATCAACAGGGCGGCGGCTGCCCAAGTGGTGCTGATGGGTGAAACCCACGTGATGAAAGACCACCACCGTTGGCACTTGCAAACCGTTGCCCAAATCTATTTGAAAAACCCTGACATGGTGCTGGGCTTGGAAGCCTTCCCAAGAAGGGTTCAGGGCGCGCTGGACCGCTGGGTTGCGGGTGAGTTAACTGAACAAGAATTTCTCGACCAAAGCGAATGGCAAACCGTATGGCGCTATGATCCCGACCTTTATATGCCACTGTTTCAATTCGCCCGCATGAACGCCATTCCCATGGTCGCGCTAAACGTGGACCGCCAGATCATATCCCAAATCAGCGAACTTGGATGGGACGCGGCACAGAAGTCCATATCAGTGGACTTTACCAAAGGTAAGGCGCCCGATGCCGGGTACATCGAAATTTTGAAAAATGTATTTGGCCAGCATGACAATGGCCGCAAGAAAAGTGCCGAGCCGCTCTCGACCGAGAACAATTCCGACTTTGCCCGCTTTGTCGATGTTCAGGTCACGTGGGACCGTGCATTTGCCCATGCCATCGCAAATACGCTCAGCCAACATCAAGGCAAAGGCCGCGAGCCGGTCATGGTCAATATCATCGGGCGCGGCCACACCGATTATGGATTTGGCGTTTCACATCAATTAGAAGACCTTGGCATGGATGACACGGTGTTGCTTTCGCCGTGGGATGATTTTCGCAAGTGTGCAGACCTGATGCCGGAAGGCCAGCCGCCCGTGGCCGATGCCGTGTTCGGAACCCTGGGCGGGATGGAACAAATCGACCCGCCCAAAGCAAAACTTGGCGTTTACATCGAACAGGGCGATGGCGGGGTGCGGGTCATGGACGTGGTTAAAGAAAGCGTCGCAGCAAAGGCAGGCATCCGCAAAGACGACATGGTAATCGAAGCCGCCGGCAAAACGCTTACCATGCCGGGCGAGCTGATCAACATCGTCCAGCAAATGCCGCCGGGCGCGTGGCTGCCGTTAAAAGTTCGCCGTGGCAGTGAAACCATCGAGATGGTGGCGCGCTTCGCGCACAAACAAGACAAGCACAAGGCCAGTCAATGATCCGACAAATGATCCGGCCTGTCGGGCAGTTGGTTTGTTCACTGGGACTGTTGGG
The DNA here is from genome assembly GCA_030637205.1 of Thalassospiraceae bacterium. GTDB lineage: Bacteria > Pseudomonadota > Alphaproteobacteria > Rhodospirillales > Magnetovibrionaceae > DAOVVL01. Next base: position 4,859 of record DAOVVL010000005.1, read on the forward strand.
GGTGTTAAGTTTATATACAGCCCCGGCCATGGCCGAGGTTTCAGGCAACGTTCATCACCAAGTCGATGTCAAAATCGATCCGAAAAACGGTTCGGTCATTATTGACGACCTAATCACGCTGACCGCCAGCGACACCGTGACCTTTCAACTGTCACCTGCTTTCATCCTTGATGAGGTCACGTTGGGCGGTAAGCCGCGCACGGCCACACGCACGGATCAGGGCTTTACAATCACCTTGGGCGATCGCTCCAAGCACCGGGTGCGCGTGCAGGCCCACGCAAAACTTGCGCGCGGCGCACCGCCATATGATGTCGCGTTTTTAGGCCAAGACGGCGGGTTTCTGGGCACCGATTGGCTGGCCCACCCGGCCGGCGTGGCGGCAACATGGTCCGCAACTGTGGTGATGGCCCACGATCAGCGCGCGATCATTGGCGGCAAACTGGTAAGCGAAGAAATCGCAGCGGGCGGAACCCTTGCCACGTTTGCCTCCGAGCGCCCGGGCGACACCCCGGTACTGATCACCGGACCGTTTGAGGTGAGCGAAAGAATATCTGACGGCGTGCGTCTGCGCACATACTTCCACCGCGAACTGGCAAGCCGCTCGCAAGCCTATCTTGATGACGCCGCCAGCCACATAAAACGCTTTTCCAAAACCATCGGGGCCTATCCGTATGAAAGTTTTTCAGTTATTTCTGGCCCGGTTCCCATCGGTGTTGCCTTTCCCGCCATGACCTACATGGGCCGGAGCGTTCTGGCGATGGCGTTTATCCGCACCGCGTCCCTGCCCCATGAAATTCTGCACAGCTGGTGGGGCAGCGCCGTTGAAGTTGATTATGCACAGGGTAACTGGGCCGAGGGCCTGACCAACTACATGACCACCCACGATTTAAACCCGGCGGGCGAAAGCGAAACACAGACCCGCCAGCGTTTGAAGGCAGAAAAAGAAACCCGCCAGCAGTGGCTTAGAAACTACGCCGCCCTTCCCAATACGAAAGACATGGCGTTGAGCGAATTCAGGTCCCGCACCCACGACAGCACCCAGGTGATCGGATACGCCAAGGCCGCATTCGTGTTTCATATGTTGCGCAAAGAAGTTGGCGATGATGTTTTTGTGCAAGCGATCCAGCATTTTTATCAAAACAATGCGTTCAAGCGCGCCGGATGGGAAGAGCTCAGCGCCGCCATCCGCAAAATCGCGGGCCATGATCTGGGAGCCTTCTTTCATCAATGGGTGGAACGGCGCGGCGCACCAAAGCTCAAAGCCAGAATTACTCAACCCGCAGAAGGCCGCCTGCAGTTCACGCTGCGTCAAAGCCAAAAGGGGCGCGGCTATCGTTTGCGCTTGGGCGTTGAAATCGAAACCGAACAGGGCATCCATCGCGACGCCCTGATGATGGCGGGCAGCGGACAGACGCTGAGCATCAAGGCACCTGCGAAAGTGCTGGCGGTTACGATCGACCCCGACACGGACCTTTTTCGCAAGCTGGGACAAAATGAAGCCCCGGCTATTTTGCGCGACATCACCCTTGCAAGCGGTGTGACGATCATTGATTTAAACGATGATGCATCCTGGACCGCTGCGCTGGACCAGCTTGGGGCAACCCTGTTGGATGGGCAGCTGGAACGCGTTGCGGGCAAAGACTTGAGAGACCTTCCAGACGGTGCGTTGATCATTGCCGGAAACCCCGATCAAATGGCGGCTTTTGTGGATCGCCATCAACTGAGCCCGCGGCCCAAAGAAGTGGCGCAAACCGGGTCCGCCCCCAAGGTCACAGCTAAGGTTACAGCTAGGGTGTGGACGCTGCGCGATCAAAAGCGCGCCATATTGTATATCGAAGGCGAAAGTGCTGCCGCGGTTCTGGCCATCGCGCGCCCGCTGACACACTACAAACGGCGCAGCTGGATTTCGTTTGATGGGCGTACCGTCACCAACAAAGGCACCTGGGCGATGCAGCCCGGCATGCTTCATAAACGCTTTGATTTAAGGTAGGTGAGAGCCTTCAGGCGCTCAGCAGCAATGCCACAAACCCCGACACCAGTCCGCAGACCAGTCCAAAGGTGAAAAATCCGGTCCCGGTCCGGTTGCGCCCGGAAGCTGGGATCGGTGCATTGAGCGTGATCATGTCTTCGGTCATTGCTTGAACCTCCGAAAAGAATCATCAGGATCGATAATTAGACCCCCGGCTGGTTAACGAGACGTTAAGCACACCATCTATTGTGTTTTTTGGCCAGTTACCCCCCACCGGAACGCTTGCGCCAAAGTCACAGCCAATGGGCGATAGCCGCCATGTGGGCGACTTCTGGGCAGCTCAACAGACCCTGAGCAAGCTTGCCCCAACTCGCGATATTCGCTACACACTCGGGGTCAGGGGGCTTTAAGCACACAAGGCACACGCCCGCTGAAACCTTAAGCGAATTTCCTAATTTCAAGCGGCACCGACCAAAATGAACGATCTTCCTGACAAGGCCCTGCTTCCGACCGGAATGCAGGACGGCCTACCGCCCGATGCGGCCCGCGAAGCCAAAGCCGTTGAACGCCTGCTCGCGACCTTTGCCGGTTGGGGCTACGCACGCGTAAAACCGCCATTGATGGAATTTGAAGACAGCCTGCTGGGCGGCAGCGGACAAGCCGTGGCGGCCGCGACGTTCCGCCTGCAAGACCCGGCCTCAAAGCGCATGTTGGCGCTTCGCGCCGACCAGACCCTACAGGTCGCACGTATTGCACGTTCGCGCTTAGGCCAACAGCCGCGCCCGTTGCGTCTGGCTTATGGCGGCGAAGTGGTGCGCATCGCTGGTTCCCAACAACGCCCGGAACGCCAATTCTTTCAGGTCGGTGCGGAACTGATCGGTGATGAAAATGCCGCAGGCGATGTGGAAATGATCGCCATGGCGCTGGAAGCCCTTGAAGGTGCCGGCATTAAAAACCTCACCGTTGATATCGGCCTGCCTAAACTGACGCGATTGCTGATGGATGGCGTATCCCCGGATGATGCCACCGCTGAGCGACTGAAGACCGCGCTGGAGCGTAAAGATACATCTGATCTGGACGCACTTTCTGATGCCATCGGCAAGGACGTTAGCGCCAACCTCAGCGCATTGGTCAAGGCCACCGGCCCGGCTGAGGCAGCGTTAAAGCAAATTTCGGCCCTGTCATTGGGCAAGGCGGCAACTGCGATGGTCGCGCAACTCAAGGAAGTGGTTGAAGGCCTGAAACGCGCACATCCCAACCAGTCGTTGACCATTGATGCCGTCGAAAGCCGTGGGTTCGAGTATCACACCGGAGTGACGTTTTCGTTTTATGCAAACGGCGTTCGGGGCGAACTGGGACGCGGCGGGCGCTACCTGAGCGATGCGCCGGGCAATGATAAGCGTCGCGGCGAAGCGGCCACCGGATTAACGCTGTTTATGGATACCATCCTGCGCGCGCTTCCTGATAGTGATGCACCGGATCGCATCTGGTTGCCGGCTGACACCGCGTTAGGCGCTGCGCGCGACCTTCGCGAACAAGGCTGGATCACGGTTGGGCAGCTGGACGCTTCGGCAACATCTGAAGACGAAGCCTTAACCGAAGCGGGGCGCCTTGGCTGTACGCATATCCTGAGCGGTGGTAAGGCAAAAAAACTCACCTGATTTAATCACTTAACAACAAGGACTTAGGCAATCAAATGGCCAACGTGGTAGTAGTCGGCTCGCAATGGGGCGACGAGGGAAAAGGCAAGATCGTTGACTGGCTTTCGGAACGCGCCGATGTGGTGGTGCGTTTTCAGGGCGGGCACAACGCCGGACACACTCTGGTAATCGATGGCGTGGTTTACAAACTGCACATCCTGCCCAGCGGCATCGTTCGCAAGGGCAAACGTTCGGTCATCGGCAACGGCGTGGTGTTGGACCCGTGGCACTTGCTGAACGAAATCGAAAGTCTGCGCGGCCAAGGCGTGGAAATTAGCCCCGACAACCTGAAGATTGCAGAAAACGCCCCGTTGATCCTGCCGCTGCACGCAAATCTTGATAACGCCCGCGAAGAAGCCCTGGGCAAAGCCAAGATCGGCACCACCGGTCGCGGCATCGGGCCTGCGTACGAAGACAAGGTTGCACGGCGCGCCATTCGCGTGGGCGATCTGACCAACGAAGAACTGGTCAAGACCAAGGTCGAAAAGCTTTTGTTCCACCACAACGCCTTGCTAAGAGGCTACGGACAAACCGAAATCGACGGCGACGAGTTGGTCGCCCAGTTGATGGAACTGGCGCCGAAAGTATTGCCCTATGTCGATACGGTCTGGAAAATGCTGGATGAAGAACGCCGCAAAGGCAAACGCATCCTGTTTGAAGGCGCGCAAGGCACGCTGTTGGACATCGACCACGGAACCTATCCGTTTGTAACTTCATCAAACGTGGTGGCCGCACAGGCCGCCATTGGTTCGGGTCAGGGGCCGGGCGCCATTGATTATGTGCTGGGCATTACCAAGGCTTATACCACCCGCGTTGGCGCGGGCCCGTTCCCCACTGAACTGTTTGACGAAGTGGGACAAGGACTGGGCAAACGTGGTCACGAATTTGGCACCACCACCGGCAGGCCCCGGCGCTGCGGCTGGTTTGATGCGACACTGGTCCGCCAGGCCGTGATCGTAAACGGCATCAACGGCATTGCGCTGACCAAACTGGACGTGCTGGACGGCATGAGCGAGTTGAAAGTCTGTGTCGGCTACAAGCTGAACGGCAAGGAAATCGATTACCTTCCGGCCGCCACACGCGATCAGGAAGACGTCGAGCCGATCTATGAAACCATGGAAGGCTGGCCTGAAAGCACCTGCGGGGCGCGCTCATGGGCGGACCTGCCGGCGACCGCGGTGAAATATATTCGCCGCATCGAAGAGCTGATCGGCGCCCCGGTGGCGATCCTGTCCATCAGCCCGGAACGTGAAGATACCATCCTGGTTCACGACCCATTTGCCGATTAGAGGGCAGATTTGCGGCCAAAGCGCCCTAAATAGCTGAATTAACCATACTTTCTGCGCGTTCCAGCCCCTATTTGGGGCATCTCGGCGTTGTTTCCAGCGCCAAACGGGACTAATCTAGCGCATTGGACGCGGGCCATCGCCTGTGTCCGGCTTGAAAGGGCAGGAATGGCAGAAGCCCCTAACACCGCCGAAGAATCGGCCGAGCCTAAAGCTAACGAAGCGCCCCCAACAACCAACGGGAAGGCGGCGGTAGCTGGTGGGCAGGCTGCACCCACACCTAAACCCAAATCCTCAACAGGTGCCGGTTCAAGTGACGAGCCATTTGCGGCCGTGGAAAAACTGGCCAATGTCGCCCCCGGCCTGACCACCGCCATGACGCCAGCGATGCTGGGCAAGCGCATCAAGATTTTGCCGGGCCAGCCCTTACCTGAATTGGATACGCCGTCGGCCAAGGCTTATGTAGCCGAAGACCAGCGCGAACCTGCACGGCCGCTGTATGCGCTGATTTGTACGCCGGGTCTGCCGGTGCGCACCGAGGTCATGCGCGAGTTGAAAAACGTGACCGTTCACGGCCTGATTCCATTGGTCGAATTTGGCCCCGTTGATTGGGCACTGCTTAACCAAAGATGCATGGCCGTTATTTTCGAACGCCCCCTGGGCGGAAGCCTGGCCGATGCATTTAAGGACGGGCCGGTGAAGGTCAATGAATATGAACTGGGCGAGCGCGTTGTTGATCCCATTTCCCATGCCATCGCCACACTGAAGGACATGGGCATTAGCCATCGTTCCGTATGTGTTGAAAATCTTTATTTTATGGATAAGGAACGCCGTGAACTGGTACTGGGTGAATGTGTAACGGCGCCGAGCGCATTTAATCTTCCTCCCATATACGAAACTGCACAACGTGCGATGGCCATGCCCCACGGGCGCGGCATAGGCACTGTAATGGACGATTTATATTCTATTGGCGTCCTGATGGTGTTGTTGCTGTTTGGCAAAAACCCGGTGGAAGACTTAAGCGAAAACGAAGTGATCATCAAAAAAATCGAACAAGGATCTTACCAGACCTTTGTCGGCGACGTACGTCTGCCGCTACAATTGATTGAACCCTTGCGCGGACTTCTTTCCGATGATGCAGCTGAACGCTGGGATGGCACCGCCCTTGAAATCTGGTTAAGTGGCCAGAAAAAAACGCCGATGCAAAAACGCCCTGTGCAAAAGCCAAGAACTTCTTTCAAATTTGCCGGCCACATGCACGTTTCACCAAGATCGCTTGCGCTTAGCTTGAATGAAAACGTAGCTGAAGCAGCCACCTTGATCAAAAACGGCAAGATTTCATTATGGATGAAACAATCGATGATGATGGCTTCAGTTGCAGACGAAATTGATCACATCGTTGCATCTGCAAAACTCCATGAAGGCAAGGCCGATGGCGAAGATGACGTTATTGTTGCAAAAACATGCATACGTCTTGACCCGGCCGGTCCGATCCGGTTCAAGGGTTTTTCATTTATGATTGACGGCTTTGGGCCCGCGCTTGCGGTTGAATACCTGCGCAAGGGCAATTTCCAGTTACCCAGCGAAATGCTGGCGCGAGATCTGGCAGGCTATTGGTTTAGCGCCCAGGAATCCCTGATAAGCGATGCATCTTCGTATGACAAAACATTTACCACGCTTCGTTCCTTTTTTATGATCAAGGAAATGGGCTTCGGTATTGAACGGTGCCTCTACGAAACCAACCGTTCGCTGCCCTGCCAAAGCGAGATTTTGCAAAAAGTTTATATCGATCACGTTGAAGACCTGCTTACAGGCCTTGACGAAGTCGCAAGCGAAACCGACACACAATCACGCCCGATGGATAAACACATCGCCGCCTTTATCGCGACCCATTTCAAATTTGACGTATCCCCGCACCTCAAGGCGCTATCGGATGAAAAGCCCGAAACGTCACTGGTGGGCTTGCTGAGCCTATATGCGCTGATGCAGTGGCGGCTGAAAAACCAGGCCCTGTACGGCCTTGGGCGCTGGCTGGGGGGGCTGCTCACGCCCGCCATCGGGTCCTATCACAGCCAATCAACGCGCAGCAGTATTGAACGCGAAATTCCCACCCTGGTGCGCCAGGGCAGCCTGCCTGAACTGTTCGATTTGATCGATAACGCTGACCGCCGCCATCAGGATGAAACTGATTTCGAAGACGCACAGGCGGAATTCGCGCATTCAGACGGCGAAATTCAGAACATTGTCGGTGACGAAGAAGAACTAAAAACATCCGCCTTGCTTTCAGGCGAAAGAGCAACCGCAGTAACATCCATTGTTATGGGTATGGCCGCTATCAGCATCATCTTGATATTGCAGTCGGTGTAGGAAGGTTCATGGCAAATATTATTGATACAAATGAACCTGCCCAAGATGCACAATCTGCACAGCGTGGTCGTGGAACCAGAAACATAACGTGGATTCTTGCCGTCATCGGCGCGTTGATGGCAATTGCGTTGCCGACGATGATCATATTGTTTTTCGGTATGTTGCCGACGATGGTGGCGTTTATTATTGACCGCACCAAAGGCAAAAGCGCAACTTTTACCGTATGCGGCATTAACGCCATCGGCACGTTCCCCTATATCATGTCTCTCTGGACCGAGGAAAATACAATCGATGCGGCAATGAACATGCTCGACGTCTTTACTCTTTTGATCATGTACAGTTCAGCAGCCTTTGGCTGGATGTTGTTTATGACAGCGCCGCCGATCATCAGTTCATTTATTGAGGTCATGCAGCAACGCCGAATAGCAACGCTTCGCGCGCAACAGAAAACATTGATCGACGAATGGGGGCCATCGGTAGCCGCCCTTGTCGAAGCCGAGTCATTCGATGAGGATCACAAGCCACACGCCCCGTCTTCAGAAGATGACGAAAATGATTAAACCTGACCGGCTTAATGCGCGATCTTTTGTTCGATCATGGTATTTTTCACAGACTTCTGAACCTTAACAAACGCACGTTCTTCGATCTGGCGAACCCGTTCGCGTGAAATCCCAAATGACTGGCTGAGGTTTTCAAGCGTGGTCGGGCTTTCCTTCAGACGCCGTTCCGACAAGATGGTGCGTTCGCGTGCGTTCAGGCCGTTCATGGCACCGGACAAAAGCTGGCGTTGGCGGATAAGTTCCTCAAAATTGCCCAGCTCGTCTTCCTGATTGATGCCATCATCGGTCAGCCAGTCCTGCCATTCATCATCGCCATCCATACGAACCGGTGAGTTCAGCGAACTGTCGGAACCGGACATGCGGCGGTTCATGGAAATTACTTCGGTTTCTGAAACGTCCAGGCGTTCTGCAATGATGGTGACATTTTCAGGGCTAAGGTCGCCATCTTCATAGGCTTCCATTTGGCCTTTCAGGCGGCGAAGGTTGAAAAACAATTTTTTCTGGGCGGCTGTCGTGCCCATTTTAACCAACGACCACGAATGCAGGATATATTCCTGGATGGCTGCCCGGATCCACCACATGGCGTAGGTGGAAAGGCGAAAACCTTTTTCAGGATCAAACTTCTTCACCGCCTGCATCATGCCGACGTTGCCTTCTGAAATCAGCTCCGCCACCGGCAAACCATAGCCGCGAAAACCCATGGCGATCTTGACCACCAAACGCAGATGGCTGGTCACCAGTTGCGAAGCGGCATCGTGGTCTTCGCCGTAAACCCAGCGGCGTGCCAGATCCTGCTCCAGCTCAAGGGTAAGCATGGGGTATTTGCGAATTTCCTGAAGATAACGGCTGAGGTTCTGTTCCGGCGATAATCCGACGGGGGGTATATATTTAGCGCTGCCCATTATGGTTCTCCCGATTGCTCTGTTTTTTTCGCACTTTGCAGTTCCCTGCATTTGTGCCGGAAAAGCCGAGCCCCCTATTCACGCCGCGGTTTCCATTATCAGAGTGTATTACTCGGGTATTATTTGTGTCAAACTGTTTCTAGTTCGCAGACTATCTCCTTGATAAATGAAGGTATCTCTTGCTCAAGGTATATTTCTTTCCCCAGCTTTTCATGTAAAAACCCTAACTTATACGCATATAATGCCTGGTGCGTGAGAGATTCCACCCGGGCCAGCGCCGCGCTGGGCAGAAGTCTGGCACGGGTCTTGTCCGACCCCCCGTAAAGCGGGTCGCCCAGCACCGAATGGCCGATGGACGCCATATGCACGCGGATTTGATGGGTTCGCCCCGTTTTCAGTTGGCATTCAACCAGCGATACCAGCCCGCCATAGTTTTCAAGCACCCGGTAATGGGTGAGGGCGGTTTTGCCGCCACTTTTCAGCACCGCCATTTTTTTGCGATTTCTCGGTGATCGGCCCAGATTGCCCTCGATATCGCCTTCCAGCGGCTTGGGCACACCCCACAGCAGCGCGTAATAGGCGCGCTTTAAGGTGTGCGCTGCAAATTGGCCGGAAAGGCTTTGGTGCGCCGCATCGTTCTTGGCCGCGATGATCAGGCCGCCGGTGCCCTTGTCCAGCCGGTGCACGATGCCGGGCCGGGCCACGCCGCCAATGCCTGAAAGCGAGCCTTTGCAATGGGCCAACAGCGCGTTGACCAGCGTGCCGTCCAGATTGCCCGCCGCCGGATGCACCACCAGACCTGGCGGTTTATCGACCACGATCACATGGTCGTCTTCATATATGACATCCAGTGCGATGTCCTGTGGCTGGGGTTCAGCCGCAACGGGGGGCGGCTCGATCAACGTATACACCTCGCCTGCCTTGGCTTTGCGCTTGGCCTCGCTAACCTCAGGGCCATCGGGGCCATCGCCCGCAAAGACCTGTCCGTCGGCGATGAGCGCCTGAATGCGCGCGCGCGAAAGCTCACCAATGGCGTCCGCCAACACCCGGTCGAGACGCACCCCGGCCTTGTCTTGTGCCACCTTGACGGTGTATGTCCTCTGTTGCGCTTTGGCGCTATGATCAAGATCATTCATGTCAGATAGAGAGTGAACCGAAACCATGCAGGCGCTCAAGGGTATCGTTATATTTATGGGATTGATGATCATCACCGTGATGGTGCTGATCGTCTACGGCATGGTGCAAAAGGGCTCAGACCCTGATTTCTCATTCTTTGGCGATGATGCACCCCTAACCCTGTCCAGCACGCCATCCACAGGCGGGTTTGATCGCACCCAGCTGGGTTTGCCCGCCACGTCGCGCATCCTCAGCACCACAGCCGCCGAAGGCCGCCTGATATTGAACATCGACAGCGATGCCGATAATCAAATTGATCTGGTGATTTTGCTTGATCTTGAAACCGGCCAGGTGGTGGGCCGGGTCGGGATCAAACCTTGATCCGGGTAACGGATCAGCACCTGAACACCCTCAAGGCCGAAGCCGGGGCCGCGTTTCCGCTGGAATGTTGCGGCCTGTTGGCGGGCACGGTAGACGGCAAGGTCATTTCCGTGACGCGCACGGTACCCAGCCCCAATGTCAGCACGCATAGCGGCCGTGATCATTTTGAAGTCGATGCCAAGGTGCGCTTTGATCTGATGCGCGACCTCGATGAAAGCAAACTTGAGCAAATCGTCGGCCACTATCATTCCCATCCCAATCACAGCGGTGAGCCTTCGCCAACGGATTTGGACATGGCGTTCGAACCTGAAATGATCTGGCTGATCATCCCCCTTCAGTCAAAAGCAAAAGTTGACGACATTGGCGCCTTTCGCCTTGATCGCGAGCTCAGGACCATTGAAAGTATCGACCTTGAAATCATTTCCGGCCCGGCGGGCGAATAAGAGCGACTTGAAGCGATGAGCCAGAAGCAAACAAAAGCAAACTTCATGAGCGACAACGCCGCAGGTGCCACGCCCAAGGTGATGGCGGCCCTTCAAGATGCCAACGTTGGCAAAGCGCCCGCATACGGAAATGACACCTGGACTGAACGCGCAACTGGGGCCATCCGCGATGTGCTGGAAGCGCCAAACGCCGAAGTCCTGCTGACCGCCACCGGAACGGCGGCCAATGCGCTGGCGCTGGCCACCATCACACCGCCCTACGGTGCCATTTATTGCCATCCACAGGCGCATATCAATTCTGATGAATGTGGCGCACCTGAATTTTATACGTCCGGGGCCAAGCTGGTTTTGGTTGAAGGCGAGCACGGCAAGATAAAGCCTGAGGATTTGAACGCCCTGTTGGAAGAAGGCGGGCGTGGCGTGCATCACGTCAAACCCGCAACCGTGTCCTTGTCCCAATCAACTGAAGCCGGAACCGTGTACAGCGTTGATGAGGTTCGCGCCATTGCAGATGTGGCCCATGCACATGGGCTTAAATTGCACATGGATGGGGCGCGCTTTGCCAATGCGCTGATCGCCACCGGGGCCAGCCCTTGTGAGCTAAGCTGGAAAGCAGGCGTGGACATATTGAGCTTTGGCTTGTCCAAAAACGGTGGCCTGTCCGCCGAAGCGGTGGTTCAGTTCAACCCGGTCCCCATGGAAGCAGGCAAGGCCAAGGGTGGCGCCAAGGGTGACGTAACTGATCTTGAGTTCCGACGCAAACGCGCCGGGCATCTGGTATCGAAAATGCGCTTTATCGCCGCGCAATGGATTGGCGCGTTAGATGGTGGTGACTGGCTTAAAACAGCAAGCCATGCCAACGCCCGCGCAGCTGAACTTGCAGACGGCCTGACAAGCTTGAAGGCCGCAGAACTGATGCACCCGGTTGAGGCCAACGAAGTATTTGTGCGCTTAGCCTCAAGTATTGCCGATCAACTGGAAGCGGACGGTTTTGGCTTTTACCGCTGGCAAAACACGCCCGCTGGCGTAACCTTGCGGCTGGTGACGGCGTTTGATACCACCGAAGACGAAACCGCAGAATTTTTAGACGCCGTCCGCCGGCACCTAGGCTAATAAAACCTTTTCCGCCGCTTAACAATCTTCGTCCGATGACCCGTAGAGATTTCTTTCCTCTTCGTCGTTCAGTATCTTCTCTTTGGTCGACTTGAACTGCGTTTCGATTCCTTCGAGGGATTCTTCGCTATCGGGTTCTTGATAGACATACATTGGCTTGAACCCGAATTGAACATCGCCGCTATTATCCGTAACGTCAGCGGCGGCCAATGGGGCAACGGACACAGCCTGGAAAAGGATGCCCGCCCA
>DAOVVL010000182.1 GCA_030637205.1 Thalassospiraceae bacterium
AAACCCAGCCGCAATTGCTGTTGTTGCAAAAAACCATGTTGGTGGCCGAAGGTACAGGTCGAAGACTGGCGCCTGAGGCCAACATGTGGTTCATCGCCAGGCCCTTGATCGAAAGCTGGATGCGCGAAAACCTTGGCCCCGAAGCGCGCATCAAGGCGTTTGCCGAAGAAGGCCAATCCATGCTGATGCGCTTGCCCGGCGTGGTGCGCGGGCTGGAAAGTGCGCTGGAAGAGTTCGAGACCGGGGGCCTGAAACTGCACCCAGACACCGTGCAGGCCTTTCGCAGACGCACCCACCCGGCCAGTTCAGGTTCCGGCGCTTTGGCCCTTGGTTTAAGTGCGCTGGCCTTAATCATTGCCCTGCTGGCACTGGCCTTTTAAGGGCCTGAAGCAGGCCTTTATAGAGCTTGCACAAACTGTGTAGGGGGGCTAGGTTACACACAAATTCCATGTAATTCGAAAACGGGAAGCCCTGATAAGTGGGAAACCATATTTTACTGATCATCACAGGCGGTATAGCCGCCTATAAAACACCGGAGCTGGCGCGCCGCCTGATGGACGCGGGCCACACCGTGACCCCGGTGCTGAGCGAAAGTGCGACGCAGTTCGTGACCCCGCTGGCGCTGGCCAGTGTCAGCGGATCCAAGGTCTATGGCGATCTGTTTTCACTGACCGATGAGCACGAAATGGGCCACATCCGCTTAGCGCGTGACGCCGATCTGGTATTGGTGGCGCCCGCCACCGCCAATGTACTGGCCAAGATGGCCCACGGCGAAGCGAACGATCTGGGCACCACAATTCTTCTGGCAACAGAGGCCCCGGTGCTGGTGGCCCCGGCCATGAACTGGGCCATGTGGGATCACGCGGCGACGCGCGACAACATGCACACCCTTGAAAGCCGGGGCGTCACCACCATCGGCCCCGTTGCTGGCGATCTGGCGTGTGGCGAAGAAGGCATGGGCCGCATGGCCGATATCCCCGACATCGTAAACGCCGTGGCCAGCACCCTGAAAGCCACCGGTCCGTTAAGCGGAACCCGCGCCATTGTTACCAGCGGCCCCACCCACGAGCCTATTGATCCGGTGCGCTATATCGCAAACCGGTCTTCGGGCAAACAGGGCCACGCCATCGCCGCCGCGCTGGCCAAACTGGGTTGCGATGTCACGCTGGTCAGCGGACCAACGGTTGAGCCCACGCCGAAGGCTGTGAAGCTGATCGCAGTTGAGACCGCCGTTGAAATGATGGCCGCCGTCGAACAAAGCCTGCCCGCTGACATTTTTGTTGGTGCCGCTGCCGTAGCCGACTGGCGGGCATCTGAAAATGCGCCGCAGAAAATCAAGAAAGACACCCTCGGCCAAAGCCAAGGGGCGAGCGAGCATTGTGAAATTTCGCTGACGCAAAATCCCGACATTCTCAAAACCGTTGCCACCATCGGGGCCACCGTTGGGGGCAGGCGTCCCACACTGGTCATCGGCTTTGCCGCCGAAACCCAAAACGTGATTGAAAATGCGCGCACCAAACTGGCGTCAAAAGGTTGCGACTGGATTTTGGCCAATGATGTGTCATCAGAGCAAGACACGTTTGGCGGCCTTGATAATGAAATACATCTGGTCACCCGTGCCTCGGTTGAAGACTGGCCGCGCCAAAGCAAGCTCGATGTGGGCCGCAAACTGGCTGGGCGCATTGCCGACACGCTTGCCAACAACGCCAAAACACGTGCCGGCGGGGGTGCTTCCTAGATGGCGATCATTGATGCCAGCACTGAGGCCAGCACTGGGGTCCGCGTTGCCGTGCAGCGTTTACCCCACGCCGACGGCATTGATCTGCCAACTTACGCAACGCCTTTTAGCGCCGGGCTGGATCTGCCCGCCGCCATTGATGAAGACGTGGTCTTGAAACCGGGCGCGCGCGCGTTGGTGCCGACCGGGCTGGCCATTGAACTTCCCATAGGTTTCGAAGCCCAAATACGGCCCCGTTCGGGGCTGGCCAACCGCCACGGCGTGACGGTTCTGAACGCGCCCGGCACCATTGACGCCGATTACCGGGGTGAAATTTGTGTGATCCTGATTAATCTCGGCGAAGAAGATTTTACCATTGGACGCGCCATGCGAATTGCCCAAATGGTTGTGGCCCCGGTCAACCAGTTAACGTGGACCGAGACCGGATCGCTGGGTGAAAGTAAACGTGGCGTTGGCGGATTCGGTTCTACCGGCACCCACGGCGTTGCCGCCAAATCCTGAGAAATGTGCAACTAAAGGAACAGGTTTAAACCATGTTACGACTATCAACAAAAATGCTATTCGCCATCGAGGCCGTTTTGGATATCGCCTTTCACGCTGGCTCTGAGCCGGTGCAAAGCCGCGAGATCACACGCCGACAGGACATTCCGCGACGCTATCTGGAACAAGCCCTGCAACAGCTGGTGCGCGAAGATATCCTATCGGGTGTCCGCGGCCCGCGCGGCGGGTACCGTCTGGCGCGCGAACGCAGACGCATCACGGTCGGCGACATTGTGCGCGCGGTTCGCAAGATGGAAACATCTGACGATCCACTTCGCGATACCAATGGATCAGACCTGGGTGTCAAGGTGGTTCGACCCATGTGGCTGGACCTGCAATCGGAAACCATGACACGGTTAGACAAAATCAACATCGACAGCCTTTGCAGTTCAGCCCAGGAAGTGGGCATTGAAAGCGAAGGGCGAAAGAACCTCGACTTCACAATTTAATCTGGTTGGGGAACATAATTCATACGCCGCGACAAATCGCGGTCAGGGAGGGTTAAAGAAAAATGAGCAATTCAGGAAAAGCGGAATTTCGTGGCCGGGTGTACGACAACGTCATCGACAGTATCGGGGCTACGCCATTGATACGACTTTCACGATTGGGCGAAGCGGAAGGCTGCAAGGGGGAAATTCTGGCCAAGTGCGAATTTTTCAATCCCATGGGATCGGTAAAAGATCGCATCGGCTTTGCCATGATCGATGCTGCTGAGAAAAGCGGCCAGATCAAGCCGGGCGACACACTTGTGGAACCAACATCGGGCAACACCGGCATCGCGCTGGCGTTCGTGGCGGCGGCCAAAGGCTATAAACTGGTCTTGACCATGCCCGAAAGCATGTCGATGGAACGGCGCAAGATGCTGGTCTTTCTGGGTGCCGAACTGGAACTGACACCTGCCGCCAGCGGCATGAAAGGCGCCATTGAACGCGCCAGCGAACTGGTCAAGGAAAAGGGCTGGACCATGCTTCAGCAGTTTGAAAACCCGGCCAATCCGCAAATTCACCGCGAAACCACGGCGGTCGAGATCTGGAACGACACCGGCGGCAAAGTTGATGTGCTGATTTCCGGCGTCGGCACCGGCGGCACCATCATGGGCGCGGGCGGGGCCTTGAAAGAAAAGAACCCCGACATAAAATTGATCGCCGTTGAACCCGAAGACAGCCCGGTGCTGTCAGGCGGGGTTCCCGGCCCGCATAAAATTCAGGGCATCGGCGCGGGGTTTGTTCCGAAAATTCTCGACACTTCACTGATCGACGAAGTGATCCAGATTGCCAACGAAAGTGCGTTTGCATATTCGCGCAAACTGGCCGAACTTGAAGGCCTGCCGGTCGGCATTTCATCGGGCGCTGCCATTGCAGCGGCGGTCGAAGTTGCACAGCGCGACGATATGGCCGGAAAAACCATCATTGCGGTGCTGCCGTCGTTTGCGGAACGTTACCTTTCAACGGCGCTGTTCGAAGGCCTTAACCTTGAATAAAACATCGCCCCTGCGGCCCCTTTAATAAAGCTGGAACGAAGTTTATGGATTTCAGCGACCAACAAGTTGAGCGATACGCACGCCACATCCTGTTGCCCCAAGTCGGCGGCGTGGGGCAGGCCAAACTATTGGGTGCAAAGGTTCTGGTGGTCGGCGCCGGTGGGCTTGGCTCACCTGTCTTGATGTATCTGGCGGCCGCAGGCGTCGGCACCCTGGGCATTGTTGATGACGATGTTGTGGACCTTTCCAACCTGCAACGCCAAATCCTGCACACCACTGGGCGCATCGGCACAAGCAAGGTTGAAAGTGCCCGTGAAGCCATCAAATCGATTAATCCCGACATCAAGGTGATCGCCCATCAGGTGCGCCTCAATGCGGACAACGTGATGGAACTTATTTCTGCTTACGATCTGGTGGCCGATGGAACGGATAATTTTGCGACCCGTTTTTTAATCAACGATGCCTGTTATTTTGCCAAAAAACCCTTGATATCTGCGGCCATTTTGCGCTTTGACGGCCAGATCGCCACGTTCAAGAGCTTTCCCGGCGGCGATCCCGAAGGCCCTTGTTATCGGTGCCTGTTTCGCGAACCGCCGCCGCCCGGCCAAATCCCGTCATGTTCCGAAGCCGGTGTGCTGGGCGCGTTGTGCGGCACCGTTGGGTCTTTGCAGGCAACGGAAGTTTTGAAAGAAATCCTCGACATCGGCGAAAGCCTTTCGGGCCATCTGTTGGTTTACGATGCGCTGGAAGTTGAATTCAGGCGCATCAAGATCAAGCGCGATCCGGGTTGCCCGCTGTGTGGTGACAAACCCACCATAACTGATCTCAGCGTTCACCAAGCCAAAGACAGTGAGGCCAAAGATGGGTGAAGGCTTAAACGAAGACCGCCCAGATAAACTATCGTTGATCGTCTTCAGTGGCGATTTTGACAAGGTGCATTACGCGCTGGTGATGGCATCGGGGGCTGCTGCTATCGGCACACCGGTAACACTTTTTTTCACCATGGAAGGC
>DAOVVL010000160.1 GCA_030637205.1 Thalassospiraceae bacterium
CTTCGGGCCTTTCTTGACGCCACCATCGATCGGGCGGCGATTGTTGATCGCGACGCGGTCTTTCGCGTGATCAACAAGCCGATGGCCGATGCCTATGGCCAGCCGGCGGCACTGCTGATTGGCCAGCCGATGTTCAAATCCCCGCCTACTGAAACCGGACGCCACCGCAGGCAAATCATTGATGACACGGTGCAGATGGGTCGCCCGATCCGGTTTGAGGATGAACACGAAAACCGCTGGTTTGACAGTAGTTTTTATCCCGTAATCGACACAGATGGCGACGTTTCGCATGTTGCTATTTTTTCCCGCGATATAACGGATCGTAAACGCGAGGAACTGGAACTGATTATTGCCAAGGAAAGAGCAGAGGGCGCGGATCGTTCAAAAAGTGAATTCCTGGCTTCCATGAGCCATGAATTACGAACCCCGTTAAATGCGATCATTGGTTTTTCCGATTCCATGTTGCACGAAGTGCATGGCGCGTTAGAAAACGATAAGTATCGCGAGTACACAGCAGATATTCGTCATGCCGGCGAACATCTGCTGTCGCTGATTAATGATGTTTTGGATACTTCGGCCATTGAAGCCGGAAAAATGGTTTTACAGGAAGCAAATCTTGACGTTTCAGATGTGCTTTACCGGTCTATTCGTCTGATTAATCCACGCGCTGAAAGGCGCAACGTCAGCATCGTCTCATCTGTGGCGGCCGCGATCCCGCAACTTTTGGCTGACGAACGGCGTGTGAAAGAAATATTGTTAAATCTGCTTTCCAACGCCGCGAAGTTTTCACCTCCGGATGCTGAGGTGAGCGTGCGTGTGTTTGTCGATAAAGCCGGTGAGATGAATTTTGTTATTTCGGACAACGGAATCGGCATGGATGAGCAAGAGCTGGCTATCGCGATGGAACGTTTTGGTCGGGCCGAAGGGGCCAAGCACGGAAAATACGATGGCACCGGCTTGGGGCTTCCGTTGACCAAGGCGTTGATCGAACTGCATGGCGGAACGTTGAGCATCGAAAGTTCCAAGGGTCAGGGCACCAAGGCCTGCGTGAAGTTCCCCAAAGAACGCGTGGTCTGAAAAAACCGTTTGCAAACATTTTGAAAAACGCATCCGTTCGGTTAGTTTCCTCGCATGAGCAATCTAATCACCATCATCTTACCGTTTTTTGCCTTGGTCGTTGTTGGCTACGGGGCCGTGCGCTTTGCAATCATCAAACAGGACGGTATCGCTGGCATCAACCGCTTCGTTTATATGTTTGCCCTGCCGGCCCTGTTGTTTAGCAAAACCGCAGAAACAGACATCGAACGGGTGCTGGCAGAAAACACCTTTGTGATTGCGTATGTATTCATTGGCCTGTCGGTGTTTGTCTTTGGCTGGATCAGCGCCAGGGTGTTGCTAAGAACTGGCGCAGATAACTGTGCGGTCGCCGGATTGGCTGGATGTTATGGCAACATTGGTTTTTTGGGCATTCCGGTTCTGGTCAGTGTTCTGGGCGGGGCGGCTGCGGCGCCGCTTTCGATCATGCTGTTAATTGATGTTGCGTTCTTTATCCCTTTCACCACGGCATTGATTGAAGCATCGCGTTCTGATGGTGCGCGCGCGCATTTGTGGGGTGCAAAGTTTTTATCCATTTTTAAAAACCCGTTGATCATTTCCATCGCGCTGGGGTTGGCATTTTCCGCCACCGGGCTGGGCCTGCCTGCGGGGCTTGGCGGTTTCACCAATTTGTTAGGCCAAGCCGCCGGGCCTGCGGCGATGTTTGCGCTGGGTGCCGTTCTGGCCGGTCAGCCCATTTCAAAGGGGTTTGGCGAGGCGGCGCTGATCAGTGTGCTTAAACTGGGGGTGCATCCCGTGGCGGTGTGGCTTGGCATGACAGCTTTTGGCGTCAGCGATGAATGGCGAACGGTGGCAACCTTGGGCGCAGCAACCCCGGTTGCGGCGTCGGTGTTCGTGATCGCCCAGGAATACGACACCCTGCCTACGCGCTTTTCCACTGCGGTGGTGGGTTCGACCGCCATTGCGCTAATCACGCTGCCCCTGATGATCGGGTGGCTTTCTTAGGGGCTTGGCAGTGGTCTCGGGTTTGCTTGCAAAGATTTTGCCAGGCTCTATATATCAAAGCCCTATATATTAAAGTTGGCGGCGCGAGCGCCGTATGTATTTATTCAGATAGTTGAGGTTACTCCCCATGAGCGCAAAGCCCGTCATTCTTGTCACCCGCAAATTGCCCGATGCCGTTGAGGCGCGCCTGAAAAGGGATTTCGATCCGATACTCAATCCCACGGACCAGCTTTATAGTGCTGACGAGCTGATCGAAATGTCTGCCAAGGCGGATGCAATTCTGCCGTGCCATACTGAAAAATTTACCGCCGATGTGATTGCCCGCTTGCCCGATAATATTCGCGCCATCGCCAATTTTTCGGTCGGCTACGACCACGTTGATGTGGATGCGGCGCGGAAAAAAGGCCTGATCGTTACCAATACGCCCGATGTGTTGAGCGATGCCACGGCTGAAATTGCCATTTTGTTGATGCTGGGTGCGGCGCGACGTGCCAGTGAAGGCGAACGCATGGTTCGCGCCAAACAATGGAAAGACTGGTCGCCTACGTTCATGGTTGGCACACAAGTCACGGGTAAGCGTTTTGGCGTAATCGGCATGGGCCGGGTGGGCCAGGTGACGGCCAACCTGGCGCGCGGCTTTGGTATGGAAATTCATTACTACAATCGCAAGCAACTGAGCGCGGATCTGGAATGTGGCGCGACCTATCACGCCACCGTCGAAGACCTGTTGCCCCATTGCGACGTGCTGTCGATCCATTGCCCGGCCACACCCGAAACCACCGGTTTGCTTAACGCTGAACGCCTTGCCATGTTGCCAAATGATGCCATTGTGGTGAACACGGCGCGCGGCGGCGTGGTCAATGACGATGCTTTGATCGACGCTTTGCAATCGGGCAAAGTTTATGCGGCCGGACTGGACGTTTTTAACGGTGAGCCGGATAATATCCACAAGGGGTATCTACAACTGGAGAATGTTTTTTTGCTTCCGCACATCGGAAGCGCCACCCAGGAGACACGAGAAGGTATGGGATTCAGGGCGTTAGACAATCTCGACGCCATTTTTGCGGGCCGCGAACCGGGTGATCGGGTGGCGTAAATGGCCCATTGCGCCATTTTAATTGTATGATAATATCTGTGCGAATTGATTAATCCGCACTTGAAACGTGTTCATGTGCGGTGACGTTTGATAGCCCTTGCTGTACAATTTCAAAATATGAATTGGACAGACACTGCGTTATTAAGCGTCAAAATAACGGGCCTCCCCTTACCCAATCACTTTATCGGTTAAGGTTAATTGAGGCCCACTTAGGGAGGTTGTCGAGTTTTTCGCGCAACCATTGTGAAGGTTAAGCCGGTGTAGGCATTTCTGTGATTTATCACGGAGGGGTTCTTACGGTTTAGGTGACCTTGTTGAGGGCTCAGCCGGAGGCTGCCTCATTGGGGACAATTAATTTTTGGGAGGCCAAAAGAATGACCAAGACCACTGATACAAAACGTGACGAAGCACTGTCTCGTCGCAAATTTCTTAAAACCGGCGGTGCCGTTGCTGGTGTCGCCGTTGCCGGTGTAGCCCTTGCTGCTTGCGGTAAAGAAGAAAAGAAAGCTGCAGCACCTGTTGCAGCGCCTGCTGTGGTGACCAAGCCCGCTGAAGTCCTGAAGGTTCAGGCTGCATGGGGCGGCGGCATCTTCCTTGAGTTTGCTCAGGATTATGTAAACCGCGTAAACAAAATGTCCGGCGGCTCAATGAAAGTTGAACTGTTGGGTGTTGGTGCTGTTGTGAAAACCGCTGAAATGCAGACCGCCGTTCATAAAGGTGTTCTGGATGGCGCGCACATGGTTACCGCTTATTGGTATTCCAAAAGCCCGGTTGCTTCGCTGTTTGATACCGGCCCTTGCTTTGGCTGGTCCGCTAACGAACTGATGGGTTGGGTGCAGTACGGCGGTGGTCGCGCACTTTACAACGAACTGATGCACGACAAGCTTAAACTTGACTTGGTTGGTTTCTTCACCGGCCCGATGCCCGCACAACCGCTGGGTTGGTTCAAGGAGCAGATCAAGGATTCTTCACAGATGAAGGGCCTGAAGTATCGCACCGTGGGCTTGGCTGCTGACGTTCTGCAGGAAATGGGAATGTCTGTTGTGCAGCTTCCCGGTGGTGAAATTCAGCCCGCCATGAAAAGCGGCCTGATCGACGCTGCAGAATTCAACAACCCGACCTCGGATAAAGATTTCGGCATGCAGGATGTTTCCAAGGACTATCACTTGGGCAGCTTCCACCAATCGCAGGAATCTTTCGAAGTCATCTACAACAAAACCCGCTTTGACGGCCTGTCCTCTGAGCAGCAAGCTATCTTGGAATATGCTACTGAAGCAGCTTCTTCCGATATGGCCTGGAAGGCGATGGAACGCTACTCTGCTGACCTCGTTACTTTGAAAGAAGTTCATGGCGTTAACGTTCACCGTACGCCGGATTCTGTTATGGCAGACCAGCTTAACGCTTGGGACATTGTTATTGAGCGCATCAGCAATGCTGATCCGTTCTTTGCCAAGGTTGTTGCATCGCAGAAAGCATGGGCCAAACGTCATGGCGCCTACGCACTTCTTAACTCGCCGAACTACACGCTCGCTTACGAGCATTACTACGGCAAGATGTAAGAACAAGTTTGGACACGATTTGTCCAACCGGGTGGGGCGGCGCTTTAGTAGCGTCGCCCCGTCAGGTTAGGCTGCCGTTATTTATTTGATACCCGAGGTTGTGAGCATGAAACGACTACTCCACTTTATCGATAGCCTAAGCGCATGGACCGGCAAGGCCTTTGCCTGGTGTATCGTTGTGCTGACGTTCTCTACTTGTTACGAAGTTTTTGTGCGTTACGTTCTCAATGCCCCGACCGTGTGGGCGTTTGATATGAGCGTCCAGATGTATGGTGCGCTGTTCATGATGGCGGGTGCGTATGCCCTGTCGCAAGACGCACATGTGCGTGGCGATGTCATTTACCGGCTGATGCCGATCAAAGTGCGCGCAAGTTTAGATTTGGTGCTGTACATCTGCTTCTTGTTCCCCGGTGCGCTGGCGTTGATGTATTACGGCTACGGATTTGCTTCCGATTCCTGGTTTTATAAGGAAGTAAGCTGGTCCAGCCCCGCGCGCATTCAGATCTATTTCTTTAAAACTCTTATTCCCGTTTCTGGCACGCTGGTGATGCTGCAGGGAATTGCCGAAGCGGTGCGGTGTATTCAATGCATTCGCACCGGTGAATTCCCGCCACGCCTGCACGATGTTCAGGAAACCGA
>DAOVVL010000332.1 GCA_030637205.1 Thalassospiraceae bacterium
CAGCATGCGCTGGCATTGGGGTTGTGGCTTTGCAGCCAGTCCAGGGCCGCCGCCGCGTCGCTCATTTCGCCGGTGCCGTTATCAAATTCGGCCTGCGAACGTCCAACACCGCGAAAATTAAAGCGCAGGGTCGAAAATCCACGTTTCACGAACGACTGGTACATGGCGTAAACGACCTTGTTGTTCATGGTGCCGCCGTGCAGCGGGTTGGGGTGCAGGATCAGGGCAATGGGGGCGCCGGGCACTTTGGAGTGGCTATAACGCCCCTCAAGGCGGCCATCGGGGCCATTGAAGATCACTTCAGGCATGTCTGCTCCAGAGAAGTTGTTGAAATTATGTATCTTTTAGTTGTGCTGCCGAGAAGCCCCACTGAAAAAAAGGGCTGTATTTGGCCTTGCTAATACTTGACCTCAGTAGTCGGGATTACTATATTCCCTTTAATAGACAGGGCTGTGACTGGCCGTTGCTCTTTTCGTGTCGCAAATGCTAAGAAGAGGTTTATACACAGACCCGGCCCGCAAAGCAAAGATATTGGAAAAAACATGAGTTTTAAGACCCTTAGGGAAGATCTCTCGTCATTTATGGCCCGCGACCCGGCGGCGCGCACGCGCCTCGAGGTGGCTTTGCTGTATCCGGGATTTCATGCGGTGCTTTTTTACCGCATTTCCCATGGGCTGTGGCTGCGCGATTTTAAATTCCTGGCGCGCTTTCTTTCCCAGACCGCCCGCTTTTTGACCGGAATTGAAATTCACCCCGGCGCTACCATCGGCCAGCGTTTTTTCATTGATCACGGCGACGGCGTGGTGATCGGCGAAACCAGCGAGATCGGTAACGATGTAACGCTTTATCAGGCGGTGACGCTGGGCGGGATCGCGCCGTCGGTGGACTCACATACTCAGGTTAACCAGAAACGCCACCCCACGCTGGAAGATGACGTCATCATTGGTTCCGGCGCGCAAGTATTAGGCCCCATCACCATTGGTGAATGCGCGCGCATTGGTGCCAACGCGGTAGTGACCAAGGACGTTCCCGCCGGCGTTACGGCGGTGGGAATTCCCGCGCGCATCGTGATGCCGCGCGACAAAGAACACGCCAAAGACTTTGCGCCGTACGGCACCACATCTGAAGGCCTTCCCGATCCGGTATTAAAAACCATTGAAAGCCTGCGGGGCCAGGTTGAAACCCTGATGGGTCGTATCGACGAACTTGAAGTTGAACTGGCAGAAGTTGAAACCACGATGGACATCGAATTGCCTAGCAAGCAATCCAAGGGGTCTAAGTCCAAGAAAAATCCAAAAGTAGTGGGCTCTTAAAGCGGGGGGAACCCTGAGCCCGGTCCGATTAAGGAGAAAAAAAGTGAAACTCAGCACCAAAGGACGCTACGCAGTTATGGCCATGGCAGACCTTGGCACCAACACCATCGGAAGCCCCATTTCGCTGGCTGACATCGCCGAGCGTCAGGAAATTTCGCTATCGTATCTCGAACAGCTGTTCGGCAAAATGCGCCGTGCGGGTCTGGTTAAAAGTGTACGCGGCCCCGGCGGCGGTTATTTGCTGGCCCGCGAACATGAAGCCATCCGCATTTCCGATATCATTTCCGCCGTGGATGAGCCGATTGCCGCAACACGTTGTACGACCGGTTCCGCGATTGGCTGCAAAAGCGATAAGGGCCGTTGCCTGACCCATGATTTATGGCAAAGCTTGAGCCACCAGATTTTTCTGTATTTGAATTCGGTCACGCTGGAAGACGTTTGTGAAGGCCGGGTGCCGGGCTCGCGTCCCGACCTGTTTCCCACCGATGATCCCGAAACCGTAGCCGCCGAATAACTCTTTAAACCCGACAGGCAATATTGATGAACCAGACCCTTTATATGGATTACAACGCGACAGCGCCGGTTCGCCCCGAAGCGCGCGCTGCCGTGGCGCGTGCGTTGGAACTGGACGGCAATCCATCATCGGTGCATCGCCTGGGCCGGGTTGCCCACCGGGTGGTTGAAGACGCGCGCGAAAGCCTGCGTACCCTTGTCGGCGCGTCAGATGCGGCGCGGATCATCTTTACATCCGGCGGCACCGAAGCCAATTCGCTGGCCATTTTAGGCAGCGGACGCGAACGCATTGTGGCAAGTGCGGTTGAACATCCCGCCGTGCGCGTGGTCAGGGATGGGGTCGAGTTCGTATCGGTTGATGAAAACGGCGTAATCGATTTGAGCGCGCTTGAAACCATGCTCGGTGAAACGGGTGAAAAGACGATTGTTTCGGTGATGCTGGCGAACAATGAAACCGGTGTGATTGAACCGCTGGCCAAGGTTGTCGAACTGGCACATGGCAAAGGCGCGCTGGTGCACACCGATGCGGTGCAGGCGGTGGGCAAGATCGAGATCACTTTCGAGGCACTGGGCGTTGATTACCTGACCTTGTCTGCGCACAAGTTTGGCGGCCCCAAAGGTGTGGGCGCGCTAATCCCAACCACAAACGCGCCTATCACACCTCTGGTCACCGGTGGCTGTCAGGAAGGCGGGCTTCGCGGCGGCACCGAAAACGTGCCCGGCATTGTTGCCATGGCGGCGGCGGCCAAAGCGGCGCTAGCTGAAATGCCAGAAGTTGCACAGCGCTTGCGCACCCTTCGCGATGATCTGGAAAGCCGAATGGCGGAACGCG
>DAOVVL010000089.1 GCA_030637205.1 Thalassospiraceae bacterium
AGGCCAGCTTGACCGTTTTCAGGTTCATTTCCGCGGACAAGCCGCCGATCACAATGGCCAGGTGATAGGGCGGACACGCGGCGGTGCCCAGCATCGCAATCTCGGTGCGCAAAAATTCTTCCATGGACGCGGGGTTTAACAGTGCCGTGGTCTTTTGATGGAGGAATGTTTTGTTGGCCGAGCCGCCGCCCTTGGCCATGAACAGGAATTTGTACGAATTGCCACCAACCGCGCTGATATCGATTTGCGCCGGAAGGTTGGTTCCGGTGCCGGCTTCTTCGAACATGGAAAGCGGCGCCAACTGGCTATAGCGCAGATTGTTTTCTGCGTACGCTTGTGCAACGCCCGCCGAAAGGGCGGCTTCATCGGTTCCGCCGGTCCAGACGTTTTCGCCTTTCTTGCCCATGATGATGGCGGTGCCGGTGTCCTGGCACATGGGCAGGATGCCACCCGCAGAGATGTTGGCGTTTTTCAACAGCTCCATCGCCACGAAGCGATCGTTCGAAGACGCTTCCCCGTCATCTAAAATAGATGCCAGTTGTTTTAGGTGCGCCGGGCGCAACAGGTGCGAGGTATCGCGCATCGCGGTCGATGCCAACTGAGTTAACCCTTCAGGCTCGATCTGCAAAATGGTTCGACCTGAAACCTCATGGGTTGAGACATGATCGGTGGTTAACTTGCGATATTCGGTTTGGTCGTCCGATAGGCTGAAAATTTCGTGAAAGTCGGCATCGCTCATGGGGAGCCCTCAGGCATTGGGGATGGGTGCATACGGGCCACGGGGTGAAGTCTTATTTTTTGCGAAACGCATCCAGTGTAATAACTTCGCCGGTTTTGCCATCTTTGTCTGGTGCGTCCTTGGCGTCGTTATTGCCATTGTCGGAAACGCCAACCGCTTCCAGTTCCATGACTTCGGCTTCCAGATCAAATTCTTCTTCGTCTTCTTCGTCATCTTCAAAGGGCTGCATTTTAAGTTGCAACGCAAAGCTGACGGACGGGTCGGCAAACGAAATGATCGACGCGTAAGGAATTTCGAGCCGTTCCTTGATACCACCAAAGCTCAGCGACACTCCGAAGCCGTCTTCGGAAACATCCAGATCATCGAACTGGTGCTGCAATACGATGGTCATATCGTTGGGGTGTTGGGCGCGAAGGCGCTCAGGCATCACCACGCCCGGTTCCTTGGTTAAAAAGGAAATGTAAAAATGATGTTCGCCGGAAAGGCCAAGTTCAGAAACGGTGGACAGGGATTGGTAAATAACCCTGCGCAGTGCAGCTTCAACCCAGATGTCGTAGCGCAGTGTGCCATCTTGTTGGGTGTCGTCGCTCATATCTTTACTTTGCCTTTTATGTTGTGCCTCGAACCCAAGGGTCCGCTGCGGGTTTAAGTGGGGGGCTTCTGTTGCCAGGTGCCCCCCGAACCCCGTGGTGTCAGCTGTTAAGCTGCAACCGCAAATGCTTCATTATCATTAGCATTTGTAAAAGTAGCCCGATAACGGTGGTACCATACCGAACGAAAATTAAGCCTTTACCACGCTCGTCGATCCTATATCGCCCCCAGAGAGGCCCGGCCTGATCGCAGGCTTTGCTGCGGCCCGGCCGGGAAGAAACTGGTGGAGGCGCCGGGTACTGCCCCCGGGTCCGAAACGATTATTCCGCAAAACGTTTATCGTCATAGTCGGTTGCCCGACACCCTAAATATAGGCCTAGGGCCGGTCTTTTGCAAAGGCTGCAAAATTGGCCAAATCTGGGGGTTTGACGCGGCCTTTCAAGCGGGTAGAGTCGAAGCGATTCTTATGCACAAATTTCAGGGGAAAAAGGCTTAAAATGGACCTCACCAAGGAGCAATTATCGGAAATTGAGGCCCTACGCGCCCAGTCATCCCTCACAAAACGTGCCTGCGCCCCCCAGTTGGAAGAGATTCTCTACGAGCCGTTCCCGGTGCTGGATCACGGTTTCATCCGTGTTATCGATTACATGGGCGACGATGCCGCCGTGGTTCAGGCGGCGCGGGTTTCGTACGGCAAGGGCACCAAAAAAGTCCAATCCGATGCCGGCTTGATCAATTATCTGCTGCGCCACCGCCATACCACCCCGTTTGAGATGTGCGAGATCAAGTTCCACGTCAAAATGCCGATCTTTGTTGCGCGCCAGTGGATCAGGCACCGCACCGCCAACGTCAACGAATATTCGGCGCGTTATTCGATCATGGACAAGGAATTTTACATTCCGGCCCCCGGCCAGTTGGCCGCCCAGTCACAAAGCAACCGCCAGGGGCGTGGCGACGTGTTGCAAGGCGATGAAGCCGCCGAAGTTCTGGCGATGCTGAAACAAGACGCCGAAACCTGCTACAGCCATTACGAACAGATGCTCAACGCCGATGCAGATGAAAATGTGCTCGACGATAGCCGCGAAGGGCTGGCGCGCGAACTGGCGCGTATGAACCTGACGCTCAATACCTATACCCAGTGGTATTGGAAGATCGACCTGCACAACTTTATGCATTTCCTCAGCCTGCGCGCTGACAGCCACGCCCAGTACGAAATCCGCGTTTACGCCGAAGTCATGTTGGATATGCTGAAAAAATGGATGCCTCACACTTATGAAGCCTTTTCCCAGTACCGCATCGGCGGGGTACATCTTTCGGCCAAAGGGGCTGATGTGGTGCGCCGGATGCTGGGTGGCGAAAAAGTCACGGCGGAAGAAAGCGGCATGTCGGCGCGCGAATACCGCGAAATGTTAGCTACGCTGAACGTCAGCACCTAAGCCCTCAACTTAAGCCTCAAGTTTGTGTGATTGGCATATTTGGCCAAGAACTTGCTATAATGTGCTCTTTCAGGGCATGTTCTAGCCGGAAGCGGGGCACCTGATGGCCGACGATGCAAAACGCAGACTATTTTCAGCCGAACGGCGCATGCTTGAGCGCGCCGGCGGGTTTGTCCCGGCCCAAGCGCAAGCCCCGGCCCCGGTTGATCAGGTCCAGACCGCGGCGGTCTTGAGCGCCATCGGCGAAGTTAAAAAGCTGATCGAGGCCTTAGCCCAACAAGCGGCCCAACAAGCAGCCCAACAGGCGGCCCAACCGGCCGAGCCGCAAACCCCGGATGAAATGCCTGAAATGTCGGTGCTGCGTGGCCAGTTGCACGATCTCAAGGACAGTATTGATAAAACCAAGGGCGAGATTGCCGCCATCCACCGCCCCGGTGAAGAAGAAGACAAGTTCGTCTCAGCCGCATTGGAACTGAGCGCCATTGTCGATGCCACCGAAGAAGCCACCAACAACATTTTGGGTGCCGCCGAAGACATTCAGGAACGGGTCGGAAAGATCAAGGAGCGCATCGAAGATGTGGGTTCCAATGAACTGCTCGACGAAATTATGAACATCACCATGGGTATTTTCGAAAACTGCAACTTTCAGGACATCACCGGCCAGCGCACATCCAAGGTGGTCAAGACCATCAATTATCTGGAAGAACGCATCCTCACCATGATCAACATCTGGGGCGAAGAAGAATTCGTGGGTATCGAGCTGCCCGAAGATGCGCGCAGCGCAGATGAAAAACTGCTCGAAGGCCCGCAGCTCGACGGCCAGGGCATCAGCCAGAACGATATTGATTCATTGTTTGATTGATTAGGCGCGGCCCCTGCTCGGAGCTTAAACAACAAAAAAAGGCGGACCATCGGGCCCGCCTTTTGTTTTGTCAGCTGCAGATAAAGTTTACTGCAAAATTCGAGGCGCCGTTGCGGCCTGCGCTTCCAGATGCTGGGTGGCTTTTTCCCAAACGCGCGCGGCAATGGCCATGAAAGCCTTGGCGTGCGGGCTGTCGGGATCGGACACCACGATGGGGTTGCCGCTGTCGCTGGTTTCGCGGATCTGGATATCGAGCGGAATTTCGCCCAAAAATTCCATGCCCACGGTTTCGGCTTCTTTTTTGGCGCCGCCGTGGCTGAAGATGTGGGTGTGTTCGCCGCACTTGGGGCATTCGAAGTAGCTCATGTTTTCAACAATGCCCAAAACCGGAACGTCAACCTGGCGGAACATGTTCAGGCCCTTGCGCGCATCCAACAGTGCGATGTCTTGCGGCGTTGAGATGATCACGGCACCGGTCAGCGGAACCTGCTGGGCCATGGTCAACTGGGCATCACCGGTTCCCGGTGGCATGTCGACGATCACCACGTCAAGCGGGCCCCAGTTAATGTCGCGCATCATTTGTTGCAGGGCGGTCTGGACCATCGGTCCGCGCCAGATGACCGGGGTTTCTTCGTCGACCAGAAAACCCATGGACATGCACTTGATGCCGTGGCCTTCCATAGGATCGAGCGTAGTGCCGTCAGTTGATTGCGGTTCGCCGGAAATGCCCAGCATACGCGGCTGTGACGGCCCGTAAATATCGGCGTCCAACAGGCCAACGCTCAAGCCCTGTGCTTTTAGCGCCAGCGCAATGTTGACCGCACTGGTGGACTTGCCGACGCCGCCTTTGCCTGAAGCAACGGCGATGATGGCTTTTACTTCCGGCAGCATCGAGGCGTCCTTGGCCGGTGCGCCATGATTGTGTGCATGATCGTGGTCGTGAGCGCCGTTGCCCTGCTCGGGGGCGGGCGTCTGGTTGGCTTCGGTTTCAGCGGTCAGAACTACCGTTGCCGACAGCACACCGTCGAGGCCGTGAACGACTTTTTCCGCTTCCTTGCGGATCGGCTCGGCGTCTGCGCCCACTTGTGGGGGGACCACCACGGCCATGACCACGTGGCCATCCTGGATTTGCAGGCCCTGGACCATGCCTTTGGAGACGATATCCTCGCCACCGTCCATAACGGCGCTCAGCGCCTTAAGAATTTGTTCTTCTGATACTTGTGAAACCTGATTCATTTGGGGTTCTCTCCCGGGGGTTAACGACTTAGGTTGAAACAATAAATGGGGTTTCGGCGCGGCTTCGCAAGTCTTGTGATTGCAAGGCCCGGCGCGGTGCCCTATAAGCTTTTCACCCTCTGATATAGGTTAGCATATTAGATTTTTCAAATATTAAAGTCATGTTCTGTCGAAAGGCCAACTCGGTGGGTTGATTTCTAAGAGAAATACCCCACTTTTGACAGATAAATAAACTCTAAGGCAGGAAGGAAGCAAATCAAATGTCCTGGAAACCACAAGGTGGCGGCCCATGGGGCGGCGGTGGACAAGGCCCTTGGGGCGGTGGCAGCGGTAACTCCGGTGGCCCGACGCCCCCCGATATCGAGGAAATGCTGCGCCGTTCGCAAGACCGGTTCAAGAGTTTCATACCCGGCGGCTTCGGTTCCGGCCGCGGTATCATATTGGCCCTGATCGCGGCACTGGCCATTTGGCTGGGCAGCGGCTTTTACCGGGTTCAGCCCGGCGAGCAGGGTGTTGAATTGCTGTTTGGCGAATTCATCAAACAGACCCCGCCCGGCCTGAATTACTGGGCACCTTCGCCGATCGGCACCATCTATCGCCCCAACGTGGAAAAAACCAACACCATCAACGTTGGCTTCCAGGGGGCTGCCGATGATTCACGCTCAAACGTGGCGCGCGATGTGCCGCTGGAAAGCCTGATGCTGACGGGTGACCAGAACATCATTGATATTGATTTTGTGGTTCAGTGGCGCATCAAAAACGCCGCAGACTTCCTGTTTAACATTCGCGACCCCGAAGCAACGATCAAGGTAGCTGCCGAAAGCGCCATGCGCGAAGTCATCGGCCGCACTACGCTTGAAGAAGCCCTGACCGTGAAGCGCCAACAGGTGCAGATCGAAACCAAAGCCTTGCTTCAGGAAATCCTGGATGGTTACGGCGCCGGTGTTGCGATTGCCGAAATCCAGTTGCAGAAGGTGGATCCCCCTCGCGACGTGATCGATTCGTTTAACGATGTGCAGCGTGCCAAGCAGGATCAGGAACGTTCCATCAACGAAGCAACCGCATATCGCAACGGCATCGTTCCGCGTGCCCAAGGTACGGCGCAAAAGATGCTCGCCGATTCCAGTGCTTATAAAGAACGCCTGATCAAGGAAGCCGACGGTGAAGCCAAACGCTTCCTGGCCGTGTATGAAACGTACCGCGTTGCCAAGGATGTGACGCGCCAGCGTATGTATCTGGAACAGCTTGAGGAAGTTCTGAAAAATTCTGACAAATTGATTATTGATAGTTCCGGTGCCGGGGGCGTGGTCCCTTATCTGGCGATCCCGGAATTGCTGAAGCGCGATAAAGGAGCCAGCCAATGAGCAAGAACATGATTATCGCAGGCGTTTTGCTGATCGTTGGCGGCTTTTTGGGCCTCAGTTCGGTCTTCACCGTGCATCAGGTGCATCAGGCATTAGTGCTTCAATTGGGTAACCCGATCAGGGTCGAAAGCGAACCGGGCCTGAAGTTCAAAATCCCGTTCATCCAGAACGTGGAATATTTTGACCGTCGTGTGCTTGATCTCGATCCGCCGGCACAGGAAGTTATTCTGGCCGACCAAAAGCGCGTTAACGTCGATGCCTTTGTGCGCTACCGGATTGTTGATCCGCTTGAGTTCAAGAAAAGAGCCGTATCGGACGCCAACTTCCGCCAGGTCTTCGGCAACCGCCTGAACGCATCCATCCGTGCCGAAATTGGCCGTATCCTGCTGGGCGATATGCTGACCGAAAAACGCATTGAGGTCATGCATGAAATCACCCGGCAAATGAAGGCACAGGCTGCCGAGTTTGGTACCGAAGTGGTGGACGTGCGCATTGGCCGCACCGATTTGCCGGAAACGACGGCGCTGGCGGTTTATAACCGCATGCGTTCTGATCGTGTGGCACACGCGGCTGAATTGCGCGCCAATGGTGAACGTGAAAAGTTGCGCATCGAAGCCGAGGCCGACAAGGAACGCACCATCATTCTGGCCGAAGCCCAACGCAAAGCGCAAATCCTGCGTGGTGAAGGCGAAGCCGGGCGCAACGCGATCCTTTCAACAGCTTTTGGCACGGACATGGAATTCTTTCAATTCTATCGTTCGCTGGAAACCATGGGCGAAGGTCTGGGCGGCGAAGGCACACCGATGGTGCTGAGCCCGGAATCGAAACTGCTCAAGTTTCTCGATGACACCAACCCCGATTTTGGAAACTAGGTTCTTCGGAACCTAGTTTCCGCTTCGGTTGGATGTGGGGCCGGGCTTGAGGATGAGCGAGGCGTTGCCATGACCTATTTGATCGCCGCGTTGGGTTTGCTATTGTTGATCGAAGGCGCGCTTTATGCGCTTTTCCCCTATTTCATGCGCCGCGCTTGCCGTGTGGCGCTGTATGTTCCTTGACGCCAGTTGCGCGTCTTTGCCCTGATGATGGCGCTGGTGGGTGTTGGGGTGGTGTGGCTGGCCCGGG
>DAOVVL010000317.1 GCA_030637205.1 Thalassospiraceae bacterium
CGGACAGACCGCCCCGCCCGATGGCCTTTATTTGGTTCGGGTCGGTTATGAAACTGAGGTAGAATAACTCCATGATTGATAAACCCATCGCCAGCTTGAACACCGGGTCCGCAAATGATGATGCGGACGCCGATTTTAACGCGGGCGACACCAGCCATTCCCCGCAACCCCAAACACAGCCGCCCTCAGGCAAGCAGCCGCTGTTGGGCATGTTTGCGGTGGGCTTTGGTTTGATCAGCGTGTTTGCGTGGTCGATATTTTTCGTGCCACTGGCGCTGGTGTTAGGCGTCATCGCGCTTTTTGTCGGCCAGATCGGCTGGGGAATTTCCGCGATCCTGCTTTCGGTTATCGGCACGCTGACGTCGCCAATGCTGTTGATGTTGATCGGGATGGGCGCGATGATCACATTTTTCGGCATGCCCGAACCCATGCCCCTGCCATCGTTTGGCGGCATTGATATTTAAGGGGGTTTCAGGCTGAACAGATCAGCTGAAATAACCTGAGATCATTTCAAAATAAATGTCGCTTAAAGTGCGAATATCTTCAACGCGGGCGTTTTCATCAACCTTGTGGGCGGTGGCGTTCATCAAGCCAAATTCAGCAACGGCTGCGTGATCTTTGATAAACCGCGCATCCGACGTGCCGCCTGATGTGGTGAGTTCTGGCTTAGCCCCGGTTACTTTTTCAACGGCGCCCAGCATAGTGTCGGAAAGTTTGCCCGGCGGTGTCATGAAGGCTTCGCCGGAAACTTCGATATCGAGATCAATTTTTGTGTCGCTGCCTGCAACCGCGCTCAGGCGTTCACCCAGCAGGGCGGTGAGGCTTTGCGAGGTATGCAAATCGTTAAA
The DNA here is from genome assembly GCA_030637205.1 of Thalassospiraceae bacterium. Lineage (GTDB taxonomy): Bacteria > Pseudomonadota > Alphaproteobacteria > Rhodospirillales > Magnetovibrionaceae > DAOVVL01. The sequence goes on from DAOVVL010000317.1 coordinate 849, forward strand.
CCGGATGTTGAACTGCGCCCGTGCGGTGGCCGCGATTACATTGGTTGCCGGATTGCCCACATCAATGGTGGTGATTTCCAGATTGGACGGCTGGAAATAATCGGTGCCGTCATCTAATACATCGGCGCTGAGCGCGTTCAACAAGTTGATCAATTTCGGCACCGGGTTGTCGGCATTGTGCGGATAGGCCACATGGCCTTGCGTGCCATGCACAGTTAGGTACCCATTCATGGAGCCGCGCCGCCCGATCTTGATTTCCTGTCCCAGATGGTCCGGGTTGGTCGGCTCACCAATAATGCAGGCGTCTATGCTTTCGCCTTGCTCATTCATCCACCCCAGCACCTTGGGTGTGCCGTTGATCGCCGGGCCTTCTTCGTCGCCGGTAATCAGAAACGAAATTGATCCCTGAAAGCCATCACCCTGTTCGCCCAGATAGCGCGCGGTTGCAGAAACAAACGCGGCGATGGCGCATTTCATGTCCGCGGCCCCGCGGCCATATAAAATTCCATCAGAAATTTCAGCGCCAAACGGCGGGTGCGTCCACAAGCCTTCATCGCCCACCGGCATCACGTCGGTGTGCCCGGCAAAACAAAGATTAGGCCCGTCAGTGCCAAAGCGGGCATAGAGATTGTCCACATCAGCGGTGCCGCTCCCGGAAAAGGGCAGGCGGGTGCAAACAAAGCCAAGTGCTTTGAGCGCGCCTTGCAGAACGTCCAGCGCCCCCGCGTCCACGGGGGTAACGGACGCGCACTTAATCAGCGCCTGGCTAAGCTCAACTGGATCGATGTTTTGTGTGGCTGCCACAGCGCCCTCATTTATCGGCGAGGGAGAGAACGCCCTCATTTCAGGCCGCGTTAATCGCGCAGCAGCTCGTTGATGGATGTCTTGGAACGGGTTTTTTCATCGACCCGTTTGACGATCACCGCGCAATACAGGCTGGGGCTGGGCTGGCCATCGGGCATGACTTTTGCCGATGGCATGGAACCTGACACAACCACTGAATACGCCGGCACACGCCCGTAAAAGACTTCGCCGGTGGCACGGTCCACGACTTTGGTCGAAGCCGAAATAAACACGCCCATGCCCAGTACCGAGCCTTCTTCAACGATGACCCCTTCGGCGACTTCGGCGCGCGCGCCGATGAAACAGTTATCTTCGATGATGGTGGGGCCGGCTTGCAATGGTTCCAGCACACCGCCGATCCCGGCACCGCCGGAAATGTGAACGTCTTTGCCGATCTGTGCGCACGATCCAACGGTGGCCCAGCCATCAACCATGGTGCCGCTATCAACGTAGGCTCCGATGTTGACAAACGAAGGCATCAGCACCACGCCCGGGGCAATGTAGGCGCCGCGCCGCGCCACGCAGTTAGGAACCGCGCGAATGCCGGCTTCGCGCCAGCGCGCCTCGTCCCAGCCCTTGAATTTGCTGTCGACTTTGTCGAACCACTGGGCACCGCCGGGGCCACCATCAATCGGCGCCATGTCGTTTAGGCGAAATCCAAGCAGGACCGCCTTTTTCACCCACTGGTTGACGGTCCATTTGCCGCGCGACTGGCGATCGGCCACGCGGATTTCACCGCAATCCAACAGATCGATGGTTTTTTCCACGGCGTCGCGAACATCACCGGTGGTGTTGGTGGAAATGGAAGCAATGTCTTCCCAGGCGGCGTCGATAACGGTTTCAAGATTGCTGGTATTCATGGTTTCTCTTCTAAAATTGGCTTTTCACGTTAGGGCGCACATTAGTGTGCGAAGGCTTCCAAGTCCAGCATGGGGGGCCAACATGAGGGCCTAAAGGCTATCCAGCCAGCCCACCAGATCATCGATCTCGAAATCCACATGATCGCCATCGGGGGCCTCAGCGCAGACTTCGCAATCGCTGGAGGTGCGAACCCACACCGTGGTCATGCCAAGGGCTTGGGCCGGTTCCAGATTGCGCGCGATGTCTTCGACCATCACCGTGCTTGTTAGATCAAATCCGAACCGCTGAGCGATCATGGCATAGACCGCCGGGTCCGGCTTTGGCACATAGTCGGTATCAAAGATGTCTAATATCCCAGCAAAATGTTCAGCGACA
>DAOVVL010000003.1 GCA_030637205.1 Thalassospiraceae bacterium
GGATGCCGACCTCGGCACCCAGCTTTTCCCATGCGCGGTCAAGATCATCGTCTGCACCGATGCGCACCTGTCCCTTGCCGTCATAACCCATACGCGTGGTTTTCAAAATGGCGGGAAGTCCGATGGTCTTGAGCGCAGCCTTAACATCATCGGCGCTTTTCACTTCAGCCCACGGTGCGGTGGCAACGCCGATCTTGTCGGCAAATTCTTTTTCGTGGGTGCGGTCCTGGGCAATGGCCAGACATTCCCAGTCGGGACGGACCGGGGCCAGTTCGCTTAAACGGCGCACCGCATCGGCGGGCACGTTTTCAAATTCAAACGTCACCACATCGACGGCTTCGCCAAAACGTTTAAGCGCCCCAAGATCATCGTAATCGGCAACAAACGTTCCTGCCGCGACTTCGGATGCGGGTGAATTTTCATCAGGCGTGAAGATGTAAACCCGGTAGCCCAGCTCGGCCGCCGCGATGGCGCTCATGCGCCCCAGCTGTCCGCCGCCGACAATGCCAATGGTGGAGCCCGGCGCAATGGCGGTCGGGATGTCTGGGGGGGTGATTTGATCTGAATCCATGTGCTTTGGCGCGCCGGGTTTTAAGCGTTGTCGCTGGGAAATTCGGCGACCGCGTCGGTCTGCTCGGATCGCCATTGTTTTAAGGCACCGGCTACCGCGTCATCGCTAAGCGCAATAACCGAAGCCGCGATCAGGGCCGCATTGATGGCCCCGGCGCGGCCAATGGCCAGTGTGCCGACGGGAACGCCGGCGGGCATTTGGGCAATGGACAGAAGCGAATCCATGCCTTTCAGGGCCTTGCTTTCGATGGGTACGCCAAAAACCGGCAGGGCGGTCAGGCTGGCGGTCATGCCGGGCAGGTGCGCAGCCCCCCCGGCACCGGCTATAATCACCTGCAAGCCGCGGCCTTGGGCGCTTTTTGCATAATCGACCATGCGCGCGGGTGTGCGGTGGGCGGAAACGATTCGTGTCTCGAACCGCACACCCAGCTTTTCCAGCGTCTCGCCGGCGTGTTTCATGGTTTCCCAGTCAGACTGGCTGCCCATGATGATGCCGACTTGGGGGCGATCGTCCGTCATTGCTTAAAGCTCCCGGTGTTTCAAATGCTTATATCCCTTAGCTTAGCGGGGAAAGGCGGTGATTATAGGCATCGAACCCCCGCTGGCAAGCCTTGGTTGGTATTGCCGCCTTAGAAAATTAACCCCTTCATGCTAGTTTTGGCACTGGTTTTAGGCTCTTTGAACGTTCGAAATAGGGGCCGGGCTTAAGGATTTAAGCGCATGGCAGATAATCCGATTGGCAACTACACACCGATTACCTCGATCTTGCCCGGGCGGGATCGCTCGACGCGCCATGACAAGGTCTATGACCCCGTCACCAAGAAAAAGGGCGGCGGCGAAAAGCGCGATGATCAAGATGCATCGGGCAAAAAATCCACCCGCAAATCCGAAGGCCACGAAACTTTCCATGACGATATTTCGGTGCTGGGTATCCCCCGCGAAGAAATGAGCGAGCACGTGCGCGATGCCTTGAAGGTGTTGCTTGAAGAAATCAGTTTTTTACGTGCCGAGCTTTCGCGCGCCCACGGCCACGAAGCCTATCTGGAAGAACAGGCGGAAAAAGACCACACCCTGCACGTGATGCGCCGACGGGCTTTTCTTTCACGCCTGATGATGTGTGTGCGCCGCGCAAAAGACGAAGAAATCCGTTTTGCCTTTCTTTATGTTCCCATTAAAAACGCGGCACTGGTGCGCAGCGATTTCGGTCACGGCGCAGCAGAGGCCCTGATGGTGCAGGCGGCTGGCGCCATACGTGAAGGGGTCGAGGCCGGGGATATTATCGGAACGCTCGAAAGTTACGATTTCGGGCTGATCCTGCCCGGCAACACCATTGAAGAAGCCGTCGCCAAAGGCAAGGCATTGATGCAATCGCTCGATGGGCGCGAACTGGTGTGGCAAACCGATACTCTTGGCATCACGGCCGAGTTCGGGGTTACCGAAATTCATGAACAGGATTCCATTGAGGAAATTCTAAGCCGGGCGCGGCGCAATCTGGACGGAAGAGAAAAAGAAACGCAAAAGCCTTAATCTGGGCCATCAGGTCTGGGCCATCAGGCGATAATATCCGGAATTCCCCCACTTTTAACTTTGTTGATCTGGTCCTTGATCGAAAGCTTGCGCTTTTTCAGGCGCTGGATCTGAAGCTGATCAACATCTGCATCGGAATTCAAACGCCGAATAACATCGTCAAGATCGCGGTGCTCAATCTTGAGTTGTTCCAAAACACGGTGCTTGGTGTTGTTATCTTGGTCGCTCATGGGGTTCCTATTTGTTGACCGACTTTAACGAAATTTCCGCCAAAGCCAAAGCCCCCGCTGGGGTTATCCGGCAACTGTTTGAAATCAAGGCCTCTTAAATTTTTTTGCGGGTAAAGTGGATTTTTGGTCAATCGGGGGGTATCATTTTGTTGAATGTACACCTTTATTGAAGGGAGATTACAAATATGGGACAGACAGACCGGATTTTTTCACTTCAGGCACGTCACGACCAACTTGAAACCGCGATCAATACAGAAAACGCCCGCCCCCATCCCGACGATGTCGAAATTCATTCGCTCAAGAAAGAAAAGCTTCGAATAAAAGACGAGATCAGCGAACTCAGCCCTGCTTGAGCCCTGATCAAAACGAAATTTAACAGGCCGGCTTCCGCCAGAACGGAGGTCGGCCTTTATCGTTTCTGAGGTTGGGATAGCGTCGCGCAACCAAAGGACAATTGCCCAAGTGGGGCTTTTCCCCTTAGACTTCATCAAAGCCCAAAACGGGCAGGGTATTTCAGGGAGGCACTATGGCAGATCGCTACCAGCAAGCGTACACGCGTTCAATGGATGATCCGGAAGGGTTTTGGGGCGACATTGCCAAGGCCATCCATTGGGACAAACCCTGGGACAAGGTGCTGGATCGTTCCAACCCGCCGTTTTATCGCTGGTTCGTGGGGGCTGAGTGCAATACCTGCTACAACGCGGTTGATCTGCATGTTGATGAAGGGCTGGGCGATCAGGCGGCGCTGATTTACGACAGCCCCATGACCGGCGGCACGCAAAAAACCTATACCTATTCAGAACTGAAAGATGCCGTGGCGCACTTTGCCGGTGCCATGAAGGCTGAGGGCGTGGGCAAGGGCGACCGGGTCATCATCTACATGCCGATGATCCCCGAAGCGGTGATTGCCATGTTGGCTACGGCGCGGCTGGGCGCTGTGCACTCGGTGGTGTTTGGCGGATTTGCTGCGGCTGAGCTGGCGACGCGTATTGATGACGCCAAACCAAAGGCAATGGTAACGGCCAGTTGCGGGTTGGAACCGGGACGCACCATCGAATACAAACCCTTGTTAGATGGCGCAATTGATCTTGCCACCCACAAGCCCGATGTCTGTTTTATTTATCAACGTCCCGAAGCCACGGCGGAACTTACCCCGGGCCGTGATCTCGATTGGGCCGATGCGGTGGCGAAGGCGGAACCCGCAGACTGTGTGTCGGTGGCCGCGACCGATCCGCTTTATATTCTTTATACTTCAGGCACGACGGGAATTCCCAAAGGCATTGTGCGCGACAACGGCGGGCACATGGTGGCGTTGAAGTGGACCATGCAGGCGATCTATGACGTTGGGCCCGGCGATGTTTACTGGGCCGCGTCCGATGTCGGCTGGGTGGTGGGTCACAGCTATATCGTTTACGCACCGCTGTTGGCCGGTTGCACGACGTTGATGTTTGAGGGAAAGCCCGTGGGCACACCCGATGCGGGCGCGTTCTGGCGGGTGATTGCTGAGCACAAGGTCAAGGTGCTGTTTACCGCCCCCACCGCCTTTCGCGCCATCAAACGCGAAGACCCGGACGCCAAACTGATGAAGGGTTACGATCTTTCGCACTTCAAGGCGTTGTTTCTGGCCGGCGAACGCACCGACCCCGACACGCTGGAATGGGCCGAGACGCACCTCGGCACCCCGGTCATCGATCACTGGTGGCAAACCGAAACCGGCTGGGCCATTGCGTCCAACTGCATGGGGCTGCACGCATACCCCATCAAGGCCGGATCGCCGACCAAGCCCGCGCCCGGCTGGGACGTACAGGTGCTGGACGACAACCAACAGCCGGTCAAGCCCGGCGACATCGGGGCGATCTGTTGCAAGCTGCCGTTGCCACCGGGAACGCTGCCGACGCTGTGGAACGCCGATGCGCGCTACAAGGAAGCGTATCTGGATGACTATCCGGGTTTTTATAAAACCGGCGACGCCGGGTACATGGACGATGAAGACTACGTCTATGTGATGACGCGCACCGACGACATCATCAATGTTGCGGGCCACCGCCTGTCTACGGGCCAAATGGAAGAAGTGCTCTCAGCCCACGCCGACGTTGCCGAATGTGCGGTCATTGGCGTGGCCGATGACCTGAAAGGGCAACTGCCGCTGGGCTTCGTGGTGTTGAAAGCGGGCGTTGATCGTGACCATGGCGACATTGTGAAAGAAGTGGTCAAGATGGTGCGCGATACAATCGGCCCGGTGGCGGCGTTCAAGACCGCGACCGTGGTCACAAGGTTGCCCAAAACGCGTTCGGGCAAGATCCTGCGCGGCACTATGCAGAAAATCGCCGATAATCAGGAACACAAGGTCCCCGCCACCATCGACGATGAAACGATCCTGCCGGAGATTGAGGCGGCGCTGGAAAGTGTCGGCTATGCGGGTGCGCGGGGAGGCTGAGCGCCGCTAGAGCGCGCGTACCTGTATACGCCATTTTTCTTAGCTATTTCCGTGAACAGGCCTGAGCGAACGATGGCGCTTGGCACGCCTGCGGTGGTTGGGAACAACCATACGGCCAATGTGCCATCAGCTTTCAGTACCCTGTGCATTTCGGGCAGCAACCGGCCTAACGGCAGGGTTGGAAAGGGAACAACGCCAAACAGCAATACGAGGTCGATGCTTGCCGCCTCTAATTGCGTGTTCAGGGCATCGCGCTGTATCACTTCAACATGGCTCAGGCCCGCACCCAGCACCTTGGTGCGAACCCGCTCGGCAAAGTCAGCCAGCGGTTCCAAAGCGATGAGACGGCCGCTTTCGCCGATCATCTCAGCGGCGGGTAAGGTAAAAAATCCCGTTCCGCAACCCACTTCAAGAACGGTTTGTCCGGGTTTGATATCAGCGCCCTCAAGCGTTCTTTTCGGGGGCATCAACCAGTGGCGCATCCGGCTTTCCATCGACATGCCGGAAAGCTTGAACAGATTGTTCAAAAATCGCGATTTTCCAAGTTCTGCCGCGTCCATCGATAGCTCCCGGCGCCATGACCGCACAATCCGAAGGTTAAGCCGTCGCCCGAAATTATATTCCCTTATGGGGCCAATTCAAAAAAAAGGACCGCTGTTAAAGCGGCCCTTTTTAATTTCACAGACGAAGCTTTGTTAAGCGTCGTTGCTTTCGCCTTCAGGTGAGGATGGCGTTTTGAACACGCTGGCGGCATCGGGGGCCGGTTCTTCTTCCTTAGGCGCCGGTGCGGCTTCGCCAAACACGGATTCTGCTGTCGGGATAACTTCCGGCGCTTCGGGGGCTTTTGCCATCGGGGCCGGTTGCGGTTCGGGGATCGGTGCGGGTGCGGGATCAACCGGCAACAACGCTTCGCCGGCGGCGGCGCGCTTTTTGTTTTCTTTTTCCTGGGCGAGGCGGACGCGCTCGGCTTTGCGCCGGGCCAGCGTCACCATCTTTTCCAATTCGGTTTCGCTGCACAGGCCCAAACCCACCGGGCTTTGCGGCTTGATTTTGGAGATGTTCCAGTGGCTGCGTTCGCGAATGGTTTTAATGGTCGGCTTGGTGGTGCCGATCAGGCGCGCGATCTGGGCGTCGATCATTTCCGGGTGGTGCTTGAGCAGCCACGAGATGGCGTCAGGGCGATCCTGGCGCTTTGAAACCGGGGTATAGCGTGCGCCTTTGCCGCGAACCTTGGGCTGGGGCAGGGTCGCTTTGGACATCTTCAGCTTGGCCCGCGAATTGGCCTGACAGCGGTCCAGTTCTTCCTGAGAGAGAAAGCCGACGGTGACAGGATCTGCGCCCTGCATGCCCGAAGCCACATCGCCATCGGCGATGGCCTGGACTTCAAGCGCGTGCAGCCCACAGAATTCTGCGATCTGCTCAAACGTCAATGTGGTGTTATCTACCATCCAAACAGCGGTTGCCTTGGGCATCAATGGCTGTGCCATAGAAAATATTCCTTAAAATCTAATGAGTTACGCGGATCTACCGGATATCCGCTACGGTTGGCTTTGGTTTTATTCTTTTTTTGGGGGCGGGTAAACCGTCGATAGCCATCCGGGGCGCTTTTTTTTTAAGTCTCAATATCAGGCCGTTAAGACAATTTTGCCGATATGTTGGCTCGATTCCATGAGTGCATGGGCCTTAGCGGCCTCGCCCAGCTGAAAAGTCTGGTGGATTACCGGGCGAATTTCGCCGCTTTCGATCAGTGGCCAGACGGTTTTTCTGAGGTTTTCTGCGATTGCGCCCTTAAAATCCGGGTCGCGGGCGCGAAGCGTCGATCCGGTCAGGCTGAGGCGTTTCAGCATGACCGCCATCAGGTCTAGCTCAACCTTGGAGCCCTGCAAAAAGGCGATATTGACCAGCCGTCCGTCGGGCGCCAGCGACTTGATGTTGCGCGCCACATATTCGCCGCCCACCATATCGAGGATCACATTCACGCCAGAAACCCCACCGTGGCTTTTGCCAAATTCGCGGGCGGCCTCAACAAAGTCTGCTTCGCGGTAATTCACCGCTTTTTCAGCGCCCAGATCCAGACACGCCTGGCATTTATCTGCGCTGCCTGCGGTGGTGATGACGTGAACGCCCAAGCGGCTGGCGATCTGGATGGCGGTGGTGCCAATGCCGCTGGACCCGCCATGCACCAATAACGTCTCACCGCGTTTAAGTCCGGCGCGGTCAAACAAGTTGCTCCACACCGTGAAAAAGGTTTCGGGCAGGGCGGCGGCTTCGACCATGGATAGGCCTTTGGGCACGGGCAAGCACTGGCGGGCATCGGTGGTGGCAAATTGGGCGTAGCCACCCCCGGTGAGCAATGCCGTGACCTTGTCGCCTACGGCCAGCGTCTTAACACCGTCACCAATGGCGATAATTTCGCCTGCTGCTTCGAGGCCTAAAATATCGCTGGCGCCCGGCGGCGGCGGATACGTGCCTTGGCGTTGCAATACATCGGGGCGGTTGATGCCGGCGGCTTCAACGGCGATCAAAACCTCACCCGCACCCGGCACAGGCGTGGGGCGTTCAACCAGTTTCAGGTCGGTGCATTCGGGCCCTTGGGCTTCGATGGCTTGCATGGGTTTGATCTGCCTTCGTTTGGGTTTCAATTGGCATTCGGTTTAGACTGAGCGAGCAAAGATGGCAAGTTTAAGAAACCCCACGCAACAGGAGGCCCCATGGACACCGACGATCTTGAACCTAAGCGCCCGGTGAATAAACCCAAAGACCTGGAAGAGCTGTCGATCGAGGCCTTGGGCGAATACGTCGCCCAGCTGAAAGCTGAGATCGAACGGGTTGAAGCCGCGATTGAGCTGAAACAAGCAGCCAAGAGCGGGGCCGAGGGGCTTTTTAAATAATGAGGGTAAAAGTTAGGAAAGCCGGGCTGTTTTCTAAGATGCAGATGGTTGGCCTGCATAAATACGTAGGCATATTAAGTTTGTCTTAACGGCTCTGAATTAGGCTTTAAGGGTCGGATGGCGTTCATATTGGCCTCCGACGCCTCCCTGTTAAACTTGCGCCGCCCCTTGGGGTGGCGCCTTTTTTGTGTGTTGGTTTATGCGCTGGACTTACCAATGCTCTGGCCCCTGTTGCGGCGACATCTGAGCCCTTGACCGGGCCACATGCGGTGCTTACAGTCCAGACCCATAAGAATAAACATGCGCGAGTTTAACAGGGCTCGAGACTGTGATTTAGAGGGGCTGTCCAAAACGGGCGGCCCCTCTTTCACATTTACAGGCACATGTAAAAGCCGTTGCTTAGTCTTTTTTGGCACCGGTGTTAATGCCCAAAAGCATGTACGGCGGACACCAGCCCATAGCCGAAGTCCCCAGCATCATGGTGCCAATAATCAGCGATCCCCAGTAAGAGGACGGACCCAGGTTCGGGTAAAGGAAGGCCGCGCCAATAAGGCCAAGGCCGATCAGGATACGAAGTCCGCGATCAATCGTTCCAACATTTTTTCTCATCAAATAATTCCTTGCTGTCTTTGTAAGGCGATATCTAACGCAAAACAGCGCCCGGACGTGTCCAGGCGCTGTTATGGTATATTAGTGATTACTATTTTATTCAAGCGGCTTTGTGTTCGATGGCCCCGCTATCTGTGGAAGTGCTTGAAATTTTGATGTTTCTGGGCTTCAAGGCTTCGGGAACTTCGCGCGTGAGCTTGATGCTCAGAAGGCCATCGGCGATGTTGGCGCTCTCAACGCGGATGTGGTCAGCCAGCTCAAAGCGGCGCTCAAAGGCGCGCTTGGCAATGCCGCGGTGCAGATAGGACGTTTCTGCTTCGCTTTCGCCGTCCTCGATGCGGCCGTTCACCACAAGCGTGCCTTCCTGTTGCAAGATTTCGAGATCAGTTTCGCCAAAGCCTGCAACTGCCATCACGATGCGATAGCTGTCTTCGCCAAGGACTTCGATGTTGTAGGGCGGATAGCCACGGGTGGCGTCATCATGGCTCTGCATGCGCTCAAACTGGCGTTGCATGCGGTCAAAGCCGACGGAAAAACGATGGAACGGACTTAGGTCGATGGTATGCATGATAATTCTCCATTGATTGAAGCAATTTTGGGTTTGGGGTTTCCCGACATGCGGCAAAACCCCGGCTCTCGCATTTTGCCCACTAGTACATTGGCCCGCTGAAGCGGCACCTTGGGCTATGATCAGGATTTAGGCAGATGAGCGCGCAGGCGCAAGGGGTGCCCAAGATAAGCAAAGACAAACAAGGGCTTAAAAACACGGCTCAGTGGGGGGGTCAGGCTTCGGGGGTCGCGGCAGGTTGGGCGGGCTGGGCTGGCTCGGCGGCAATTTGCGCGCTGGCGACCAGAATCCGGTTGGCGGTTTCGGCCTTGGCTTTCATGGCCTCGACATCGGCCTTGTCGTCCCATACCAGCTCATACAGGTACGCCGGGCCGTCGATGCCCTTCATCAGATAGGGGCCGCGCTTGATGAACTGCATGGAGCCACCTTTCAGCATGCCGTACACCGTGTCGGAAACCAAAATCATGCCTTCTGCGCCCTTGTCGACAATGCGCGCCGCCATTTGCACCGTAACGCCATAGAGATCGTTTTCTTCAACCACCACCGACCCCATGGCGATGCCGATTTTTACTTTCAGTGGCACGTCTGACTGGTTTTGGTTGTGCATCTGGATCAGGCGCTGCATGTGCGCGGTTGAATTGAGGCTTTTGGTTACGTCTTCAAACGACGCCATGATGCCATCGCCGGTGTGTTTGATTTCGTGGCCGCTGAATTTGGATAGGGCTTCGCGCACCACCTTGTTGTGGGCGCGCACAACTTCCTGGGCTCCCAAATTCCCCTTTTCCTGGGTCATGGCAGTGGAACCGACGATATCGGTAAACATGACCACGGTCTGTTTTTCAGGGTTTTCAGGTTCTTTGGGCTTGTTCCATTCATCCATGGATCCTTCAAGCTTCAGCGCCTTGTCACCGTCGCCGGCCAGATATTCCGACATGTCGCTTCGGCCTGCCTGGAACATCTGCATATAGCGAACGTCTTGCAGCAGGTATTCTTCGTAACGTTTGGAAAAGACCTGGGCATTGTTTTCAGGCATGCCCATCACCAGAAGGCTTTCGCACAGGATCTTTTCGGTTTCTTCGGTTTCCAATGACCGCTCGGAACCGATGGCCTCGGCAGCGCCAGCCAGATAAAGGTTCACGCCAAAGCGGTTGTAGTTATCCATCTTTTTGCGTTCAGCCGGAAGCTTGCGAATGGATTCGCCGAAAAAGGACATCATCAAGACCTTTTGCTGTTCGGCATTCGCCGACATCAAGTCTTCGGGTTCTTGTTCTTCCTCTTCCTCGGGGGCTTCTTCTTCCTCGGGGGCTTCCTCTTCACCCTCGCCAGCCTCTGTTTCTTCTCTCTCTTTGCGATCTGCTTCGATGGCTTCACGCAACTCGGTTTCTTCTTGTTTGCGTTCTTTTTCACGCTTTTTGCGTTCTTCACGCAGGTTTTTTTCTTCCGCGGTCGCTTTTTTCTGTTTGGCTTTCTGTTTGGCTTTCTGCTTCGCTTCGAGGGAGCTCATTTTTGGGCGAGATGGGATTTTGGGTCTATCCAATTCGTCTTTGGACATGAACGCCTTGAAAGAACTGGCTGCGGTCAGGACAAAAAATACAATGAACAATATAAATAAAACGTTGGCGCGCATTTTTCCAAATAGCGCAAGACCAAGGATTTTTTTGTGGGGCAGGATTCCTTCGGCGACCCCGGCCACCACCGATGCCACCACAAGGCTGAACAGAAGTACCAAAAGCAATTTGGTAATTACGCCTAAACCCGATCGTTTTCTGCGGCCGCGGCCTTTCCCCGGGTAATCGGATTCAAATTCAGGAACCTTACCGCCGCGCCCGCCGCCGCGTGTGATGCGCGCGAACTTTTCAGAATCGCTTTCACTGGGGACTTTTTTGCTGGTGAATTTATAGATCACCGTCTCAGCATGCATGTGCGTTTGGGTGTTGAAATCATCCTTGATGACCTTGATGTCGCCAACGCCGGTCATGGATTCCAGTGCTTTCGCTTCTTCGATGGCATCATCGCGTTCGTCCCGGCTGAACTGGGCGTGGATGCGCCAGTTGCCGCTTTGCAGCACTTGCACTTCGAAGCTGGTTTGTATGCCACTCATAGTCCGGGCTTTATTCCTTTAACGTTCACGTGTGGCCCCACATTTGCACAACCGGTCATGTCTTGCCACCTGGGGCGCCACGCCAATCGGGCCTCTGCGGCCCTAGGTCATTGTACTTAATACCGCAATTGGACGAAAGGCAACTCATGACGGGTTTAGCATGGACTTGTGCAAGATTTAAGTGGCGCGGCCGGGTCTGGGGCGGGGGCGGGTCTAGGGGGTAAGCGTAAAAAAGGCGCCGCCATTTCGGCAGCGCCTTTTTAAATTGCGATCATGCAAGCGCCGTTCAGCCGTCAGTTTTGAGGCCGAAGCTCTTGAAACGCTTGTTGAATTTGGCCAACTGGCCACCGCTGTCCATCAACCGGTGAACGCCAGTCCAGGCCGGGTGGGTTGTCGGATCAATGTCGAGCTTCAGGGTATCGCCTTCCTTGCCCCAGGTAGAGCGGGTGGTGTAGGTCGTCCCATCGGTCATTTCGACCGTGATATCGTGGTATTCAGGGTGAATGTCGTTCTTCATCGCTTGGGGCTCCAGTGTTCAAAGCGCGCTCTATATAGCGAAGCTAATCCCCGAAGGCAAGGGGTAACGCACCGCTTGAGGCCGGATCGCTGCCACAACGGGCCTTGTCGGGCGCCGGTTGGGCTGATATAGGCCTAGGAATGCATTGAAACCCAGAGCCACCGCCAAAGCCGCCAATGTTTGGAGACCTTTACATGGCCGAAAGCCGCGCCGATTTTGAACCCACCGCCAACGCCACATTGGAAGCCCTGTTCGAGTCCATTGAAAATGCGCTCGATGATCTGGCCGAGGTCGATCTGGAGGGGGGAATCCTGTCGGTCGAGCTAGACGATGGCCGCCAGTACATCCTTAACAAACATAGCCCCAATTGCGAGCTGTGGCTGTCGTCGCCGCTCAGTGGCGCGCATCATTTCAGCCTTAGCCCCGACACCGGCCTTTGGGCCTCGACGCGAAGTGATGAGACGCTTTTGGCCCTGTTGGAAGGTGAATTTTCTAAAATTAAAGGAACTACGGTCAAGCTTGCCTGAGCGCCCGCTCAGTCGCTCTCGCCGTTCAGCGCCATTTCCTTGGCCTGTGCATTGTCGGCCATGGATCGCCACGCCAGCCACGCCACCACCACCATCACCACCGTTCCCGCATAGTACGGCCAGTCGCGCCCCAGCATCGCAAACAGCATTCCGGCCCACGCAGGCCCGACCACGCGTGCCATGGTAGTGGCGGCGCGTGCCGTGCCCATGACGCTGCCCTGGTGGGCGCTGTCGGTCTTGAGCGATATGAGGCTGTTGAGCGACGGCGTTATCACGCTAAAGCCGTACGCCACCACCACCATCGCCGCCATCAAGGCTTCGACCGTGGTGCAAAATGGAATGGCCCCCATGCCAATGGCCAGCGCCACCGCACCCTGAACGATCAGATTCGCTTCGCCAAAGCGTTTGGCCAGCCGGCCCACCACGCCGCCCTGAAGGATGGCGGCGATGATCCCGATAAACGCGAACAGATACCCATTTTGTTCCGGCCCCCAGCCGAACTGGCGGCGCGACCACATGGCAAAGGTTGTTTCCATACCGGCGAACACAAACGTCGCCAGAAACGAAAGCAACAGCAACATGCCAATGCCGGGGCGTGCCGCGGTTTCGCGCAACAGCTGAAAGCGACCGACACGGGGCTGGTTTTGTAGTTGTGCGCGCTTTTCAGGCGGCAGGGATTCCTTGAGCCGCAAAATCGCCATAACCAACGCCACAAATGATAGTGCCGCCGCTGCCAGCGCAGGCGACGTGTAATCGGCGTTCAGCGGATCGGGGCCTGCCAAAATGCCACCGATGGCGGGTCCGGCAATAAAGCCCAAGCCAAACGCTGCGCCGACGATGCCCATGCCCTTGGCGCGGTTTTCAGGGGTGGTGATGTCGGCGATGTAGGCAAAGGCTGCTGAAATGTTGCCTGCCATAAGGCCACCAAAAATACGTACCGCAAAAAGCATCCACAAGGTGTCGGCAAAGCCTAGGAAAATATAAGACACCACGGCGCCGGCAAGGCTGACAATCAGCACCGGGCGACGGCCTATGCGATCGCTCATCCGGCCCCACAGGGGGGCGGCCACAAACTGGCCCAGTGAATAGGTGGCCATCAAAAGCGAAACGGTAAAAGGGTCGGCCTGAAAATGTTCGCCATAAAACGGCAACAGGGGAATCACCACGCCAAAGCCGACGAGATCGATAAAGACGATCAGAAAAAGGATCAGCATGGGTTTGGAATCTTTTTGTCAGCGGCGGTTCAGTGGCGAGGCGCAGTTATAGCGGCAAACCACCTGACGCGCTAGCGTCCTGTCAGCTTCAATTCAATGCGCCGGTTGCGCCGGTTGGCAATCTCGCCGCTGGCTAAATCCAGCGGTTGGTACTGGCCGAACCCGGCAGCCACCAACCGGTTTGCCGGGATGCCTTCATCAATCAGATATTTAACCACCGAAATGGCGCGCGCCGCGCTGAGTTCCCAGTTCGATGCATAACGGTTGTTTTTGATCGGCACCCGGTCGCTGTGGCCATCAACGCGCAACACCCAATCAACCTCTTCAGGAATTCGCGCACTTGCTTCTTTCAGGGTGACGGCTAACTGGCGCAGCTGGCCATAACCGGCTTCACCGATTTGTGCTTCGGCGCTGGCAAACAGCACTTCGGACTGGAACACAAAACGGTCGCCCACAATACGAATGTCAGGATGATCACCCAGCGCGCGTTTAAGCTGGCCAAAAAATTCAGACCGATACTGTTGCAGTTCCTGAACCTTGCCAGCCAGTGCAGCGTTGAGGCGCTGGCCCAGGGCAAAGATCTGGTCGCCTTGTTCGCGGGCTTTTTCTTCTGCCGCGTCCAGGGTGTTGTTTAGCGCCGCGATCTGGTCTTTCAGCGCACCCAGTTGCTGGTTTAACAATGCCAATTCGGCGCGCGCGCTTTCAGATATTTCCTGTTCGGCCAGCAGTGCGGTTTCGTTTTCTTCAAGGTTGCTTGCCAGTTTACCGATGTCGGCTTCAAGCTGGGCTTTCAAGGCTTCGAGGCGGGTGACGTCGTTACTCAAGCTTGAGATTTGTGTGCGGCCATCGGCCAGATTTGAGTTTAGCCGGTCGCGTTCCACCACGGACGCCTGCAATTCACCGGAAAGGCGGCTGACATCGGCGCGCAGGTTTTTAGATGATTTTTTTTCCAGCGCCAGCAGTTCGGAAATTTCCGCCATGTCGCGGTCAAGTTTTTGCAGCGCGCTTTCGCGTCCCGATAATGCTTCGCCAAGAAAGAATTGCGCCAGCACAAATACCAGCAGCAAAAATATCAGCACCATCAACAGCGATGCCAATGCATCGACAAAGCCCGGCCAGATGTCGGGGCGGGCGCGGGTGCGCGATGATAGACTAGCCATGTCCGGGGTTCAGCCTTTGCTCAGTTCGAGTTTCTGTCGTCTTAGTCGTCTTTGGCGGCAACGGTGCGCGCCAGCAACTTGATCTCGCTTCTTAGCTGCGAAACCAGTTCTTCGCGACCGATACGGTTTTCTTCCAACAAGCGCGAAAGACACAGGTCCATGTTGCGAATGTGGGTGCGTGTGGCTTCGTCCATGCCGCCGCCTGAGCCGCCAGCGGATCCAATACCCGCAAGTTGTTCGATGGCCGGTTTTAATGCGACTTGCGTTTCGGCAAGGTTCTTCATCAACACCTGTTCGGTCTGCATGAAATCGGTCAGCGTACCCATCTTGGAAGCCAGCTCTGAGAGGGTTTCCATGGTCAGGTGGCGATTGTCTTCGCCGCGCGCCAGGGTGCGTTGCAGGTTTTCAAGGCTTTCGGCGGTTTGTTCCAACAGGGCTTCAACGTAGGCCGGAACCCCTTGTTCGCCGTCCGATGAAAGGGTGCTTGATGACAGGCGCGCCTGACCCGAAAGCCAGTCTTCAAGTTCGTTGTAAAAGCGATTGTGCGCCTGTCCGGTTTGCAGGTCGAGAAAACCCAGCACCAATGATCCGGAAAGACCAAACAGGGATGATGAAAAGGCCGTGCCCATGCCCGCCAGCGGTCTTTCAAGCCCCGTTTTTAAATTATCAAACACGGCCGTGATGTCGCCGCCACCGCCCACCGAAATGTCAGAGATCACGCTACGAATGGCGCCCAAAGTATCCAACAGACCCCAGAACGTTCCGAGCAGGCCTAAAAACACCAACAAGCCCACGGTGTAGCGCGAAATTTCGCGTTGCTCATCTAGCCTTGATGCAATGCCATCCAGAAGGGAGCGAAGTGCGATGGATGAAATTTTAATTTCTGCGCGGTCGCCCAGCATGGTCGCCATGGGTGCCAGCAAGCTGGGTGTCGGGGTCTCGGTTGAAACGGGGCGGGTGGTGCTGGCGGCGCTTTCGCGAAATCGCTCAATCCAGGCAAGTTCAGGCTTTAGCTGCACAATCTGGCGAAAGCTGTTGATCGCGCCCAACACAAACACGCCGAGTATTAGCCCGTTGAGCGGCGCGTTGGCCATGAAAGCCGCTTTCAACGGGTCCATGACGACGATCACGCCGATCAAAACCACAGATAAAAAAAGCAGCATGCGGATCAGGTAGCGGTTGGGGCTGGTCATGGAATTTACGTTCCGAAAAGATAATGGCAAAAAAACGGCCCTAACAAGGCCCTGAAGTCAGCCGGGCAGCTTTTTCGGGAAGCCCCATCGGCACTTAACGCTCGATGACAGTGATATCGACCCGTTCGGTTTCGGCCTCGGTGGTTTTATTGCCCAGCGCGCGCACATCAATGCGGGTGCTGCGAACCCCGTTTTCAATTAGGAACGAACGAACCGCCAATGCACGTGAAAGTGAAAGTCGGCGCGCCGCACTTGATGCCATGTCGGCACCGCCGGCATAGGCCAGAAGTTGCAAGCGCAGGCCTTCTTGGCTGCGCATGCCTTGGGCTAGTTCCTGCAAGGTGGCGCGCACGTCGCCGGGCAGCTTGGACGTACCAACTTCAAACACGACGCGAAGATTGTACCCGTCTTTTAACGTTGGCCCCGCGGGCGGTATCGAGGCGACTTCTGGTGCTGCGGGTGCTGTTACTTCAGCAGCGGGTGCGGGTGCTTCGGGAAGCTTGGCGACGACTTCACCAACCACAGGTGGCGCGGGCGGGGCGCTGGCGGGTTCGGCGACAACTGCCGGCGCCGGCGGGGGCGGTGCTGTGGGCGTTGCTTGCAGCTCAACCGGTTTGGCTTCGGGCTGCGGTTCAGCCTTTACAGCTGCGGGCATTTCAGGCGGCTCTGGCGCTTGTGCGGGTGGCTCGGGGGCCTTGGGCACGGGTGCGGGCTCAGGCGGTTCGGGCAGCTCGCTTTTGGGTTCGACCTTGGCGGTTTTTATTACAGGTGCGGGTTCTGGTTCAGGCGCCTTGGTGACGGGCGCGACCGGCACCGGGTCGGGAACCGGGGCCGTAGGTTCTGCTTCCGCGACCACGGCTTTAGGCGGCTCAGGTGTTTTGGCAATAACGGGCGCCGGGGGCGGGGTTTCGGTTTTCGCTTCTGGCTCGGCTTCTGCTTTGGCTACGGGCAGGGGTGCTGATTTAGGCTTTGTGAGCACAACTTTGGCCGGTTTGGCCGGGGCAGCGATGGCTTTGAATTTCCCCTGCGGCGTGATGTACAAGGTTGAAACCGGCATCATGGAACCGGGAACCAAATGACCGGCAGTTACGCTGCGCGTTGGCGCAACACTGATGGCCGGGCCGATGCCGCCATCATCTAAAACCGAAAGATCAACGCTGACGTTGGGATGGGCGATGTCGAAGACGGCTGAATCCTGTGCTTGCGCCTGATGGGCAAAACTTAAAGCCATCAGCGAGACGCCAACCGCCAACGTGCGAGTGAATATTGAAGTTCTTGAACCGTTCACAAAAAAAGCCCCATTCAGGCGATCAGCGGACATCTTGGTTATTTCTCCTTAAACGGGCCTTCATTGGCGAACGCCTCGGCACCGTCGAAACCCTTGATTCTGATTGGGGTAACCATAACCAAGGGAACGATTTGAGACAACCGGGTTATCGTGTCTGGATGCGGGGCTGGGATTGTCTTGAGTGGTCAGACTGCTGAGCGCAAAAAAGTGATTTATTTCACTAACTTGAGCAGTTGGCCATGCATGCGGTCGTTGGCCGCGATGATGTCGCCGGTTTCCATCATATGTTTCTTGCCACGGATATCGGTCACGAACCCGCCTGCTTCGCGAACCAAGGCGATTCCCGCCGCGATGTCCCAGGGCTTCAGGCCGGTTTCCCAAAACCCGTCATAACGCCCCGCGGCAACGTAAGCCAGATCAAGGGCGGCGGAACCAAAGCGGCGCACACCAGCCGATACGCTCATCACCGCATCAAGGCGTTCCAGGAAGCGTTCTTCCTTGCCCGATTCCATAAACGGGATACCGGTTGCAAAAATAGATTCACTAACTTCTTTTCTCGCCGACACACGCAACCGCCGCCCGTTCAAGAACGCACCCTGACCTTTTTCCGCCCAGTACATTTCATCCTGGACCGGATTATAAACAACGCCCGCGAATATATCGTTATCGCGTATCAACCCGATGGAAATTGCAAAGTGCGGAATGCCGTGCAGGAAGTTGGTGGTGCCGTCCAGCGGATCAATGACCCATGTGTTGCTTTCGTCCTTGTTTTCGATCACGCCGCCTTCTTCAAGGATGAAGCCGAAATCGGGGCGCGCTTTGCGCAATTCGCGCACCAGCGTTTCTTCGGCCTTCTTGTCGGCAATGGTGACGAAGTCGGCCGGGCCTTTTTTCGAGATCTGCAAGTGTTCGACTTCACCAAAGTCGCGCACCAACTTGCGCGCCGCCTTGGTGGCGGCCGCCGTCATTACGTTAATCAGGGCAGATGAGCGGGGATGGGCCATCAGTCTTTGGCCCTTTCCACGTACGATCCGTCTGCGGTGTTCACCACAATGCGGGTGCCGGTTTCGATATGCGGCGGGACCAGCGTCTTGACGCCGTTTTCCAGCTTAGCTGGTTTATAACTGCTTGATGCGGTCTGGCCTTTGACCACCGCATCGGCTTCGACGACTTCCTGAACCACGGTTTCGGGAAGCTGCACGCCGATCGGCGTATCTTCATGGCTTTCGATGGTAACGATCATGCTTTCCTGCAAGTAAGGAATTTGATCTTCGCCGATCATGTCGGCGTTCAGTGCTACCTGTTCGTAGTTTTCATTATCCATGAAGGTGAAGGTGTCGCCGTCGCTGAAAAGGTATTGGTAGTTGCGTTGTTCAAGATGGGCGCGCTCGACGGTTTCAGATGAACGGAAACGCTCATTCAGCTTGGTGCTGCCAACCAGTGCGCGAAGTTCGACCTGAAGATAGGCACCGCCCTTGCCGGGTTGGGTGTGCTGGATTTTGACCGCGCGCCACAAGCGACCCTGATGTTCGATCACCATACCGGGACGGATGGCATTGCCGTTGATTTTCATGTCTTTACCGCTCTCAAAGAACAACTGTTTATGACTGCTCTGGCGCCATTGGCGTGAGCGCGCGCAAGCTATCACCCACGGGGCCTGTGTGCAACCTGTGCAATGGGCTTCGGTCGTGGGCTTAGTCTTGCTCGGGGCTTTCCACTTGGTTGGCCTGCAATATGTCTTGAAAGCGGCGCACAGCCTCGCCCGCGCCGTCCTTGTAATCCCACACCGCCGAAACCACGGCAATGAAGTTGGCGCCGCTGCGGATCAGGGCTGCACAGTTATCATGGGTGATGCCGCCAATGGCCACGCACGGAACGTTGGTGGTGTTTGACCAGATCTCGAGAATTTCCGGCTCGGGGTGGTGCTTGGATTTTTTGGTGGTGCTGGGAAAGAACGCGCCAAAGGCCACGTAATCAGCCCCGGCCTCAGCCGCATCCATGGCCAGATGCCTTGAAGCATGGCACGTCATGCCGATCATCGCGTCTTTACCCATAATGATGCGGGCCTCAACCAGCGACATGTCTTTTTGCCCGATGTGAACGCCATCGGCGCCGATCTCGGCGGCCAGTTCAACGTCGTCATTGATGATGAAGGCAACGTCGCGTTCCTGAACAACCGGCATCAGAATTTCAGCCGCACGGCGCACTTCCTCACGGTCTGGCGGGCCGCCGTCTTCGGCCTTGATGCGCAGCTGCACCGCTGCGACTGCGCCGCCATCAAGGGCATTGATGAGGTCTGTTTTAAACGCCACGGGGTCTAAACGCGGCGGGGTGATGAGGTATAGCTGGCAGATCATGGTTTTAGCTTACAATAAAAGAGCCCTAACCGCGAAGCAGCAAGGCTGCGTGCGGAAATAGAAAAGGGCGGAGCCACAAAAGGCCCCGCCCCTGAATTTACGCCAAAAGGCGATTAGTTGGCGGCAACGTGGGCTGCAAGGCGCAGCATGTTGCAGGTGTAGCCGTATTCGTTGTCGTACCAAGACACCACCTTCACAAACGTGCCGTCCAGCGCGATACCGGCCTTGGCATCGAAGATCGACGAAGCCGAGCAATCGCGGAAATCGGTCGAGACCACGGCGTCTTCGGTGTAAGCCAGGGTGTCTTTCATGGCGCCTTCGCTGGCGGCCTTCATGGCCTTGCAGATGTCGTCATAAGACGCATCTTTTTCCAGCTCGGCGGTCAGATCGACCACGGAAACGTCAGATGTGGGAACGCGGAACGCCATGCCGGTCAGCTTGCCGTTCAGTTCAGGCAATACCACGCCCACGGCCTTGGCCGCACCGGTGGATGACGGGATGATGTTTTCCAAGATACCACGGCCACCGCGCCAGTCTTTGGCCGACGGGCCATCAACGGTTTTCTGCGTTGCGGTGGCGGCGTGAACGGTGGTCATCAGGCCGCGCTTGAGGCCCCAGTTGTCGTGCAACACCTTGGCAACCGGTGCCAGGCAGTTGGTGGTGCAAGAAGCAGCCGACACGATGGCCTGTCCGGCGTAGTCGTTGTGGTTGACGCCGTAAACGAACATCGGGGTCTTGTCTTTGCAAGGTGCGCTCTGCACAACCTTTTTGGCGCCCGCGTCGATGTGTGCCTGACAGGTTTCTTCGGTGAGGAAGAAGCCGGTGGACTCGATTACCAGATCAACATCAACGTCGCCCCAAGCAAGGTTTGCCGGATCGCGTTCGGCGGTCAGGCGGATGGTCTTGCCGTCGACGATCAGGTTGCCGTCTTTAGATGAAACGTCGCCTTTGAAACGACCGTGAACGGAATCGTATGCCAACATGTAAGCCAGGTAATCGGCTTCCAACAAATCGTTGACCGCGACCACTTCAAAGTCGTTGCTGAAATCCTGCGCGATTGCGCGAAAGACCATACGGCCAATGCGGCCAAACCCATTAATACCAACACGAACTGCCATTGTTTCCTCCCAGAGAACTGATAATGCGGCCACACGCTGTGGCCCTTGCGTAAAAGCTAATGTTTTCTAGCACGGGGCATTTAAGCCACCTAACACCCCGGCGGGGAGCGCAGGCTTACCCGGATGGGTGGGTGGTTGAAATGCGCCTTTTGTTAAAGCCGGGTAGGGGGCGCAAAAAACCTTAAATCGTGCCGCCCACCAAGCCAAATTGGTGTCAAACGTGCCTGAAAATTTCCACGCGGCACAATGAACCCGAGGCCAAGGCGGGTCAATGCAGTTTTCACAAACTTTCATGGCCTCGGTGTGCGCCATCGGTTGACGCCGCGGCGCGCGCAGCTTTATGCTCCACCCAAGTGCTGCAATGGCGCATCGATTCTTTTTCAAATACCATCGTCCATCGGGGGGCATTCACACCGTGCAAAGTGTTTCAGGCAATTCCACTCAAGCGCAACAAAGCCCCGCAGGTCAAGAAGGCAAACAAGGCCAAGACGGTCCTGATGGTAAAGCACTGGAAGCCCGTTTGGATTCTGCGCTGACGCGTCTTGAACAAGCCGCCATCACCGCCACCCAGCCCGACCCCGAATTAATGAGCGAACTTGAAAGCCTGAAAGGCGAAGTCGCGCGGCTGGAAACTGAAAATCTTAAAATGCGCGGTGCCGTCGAACACGCCGACGGCGCGCTGGGCGCAACCGTGGAACGCCTCAAGGCCCATTTGGCGGGCTAATCAGCCCCCACCGACAGGAGAAATTGCATGGCGCGGGTATCGGTCAACATCAACGGCCTTTCATACGAAATCGCCTGTGAAGAAGGCCAGCAAGATAGCGTGCTGGCGCTGGGCCAAGCCGTGGATGACAGGGTCAAGGAACTCATCAATGCCGTCGGTCAGGCCGGCGAAGCGCGGCTGTTGGCCATGGCCAGCCTGCTGTTTGCCGACGAAGTGCAGGAGCTGAAAGCCGAACTGGCGTCACTTCGCGAAACTTCTGACAAAGCCATCGCCACGGCGCTGGCCACGGGGGCCGAAACGGCCCAGATATCTGAGGCCAACCGCCTGAAAAACCTCGAAACCACGGCTTTGCGCGTAGAAAGCATTGCGCAACGTCTGGAAGCCTCTTAAGTTCCGGCCCAAGGACGGTCGCTGCCCGTA
>DAOVVL010000056.1 GCA_030637205.1 Thalassospiraceae bacterium
CAAGAAGGCCCCCCTTTCAGCAACCAGGCTCATTGGTCGACGCCGCCTGCCCCCGCTGACGCAGTACCGGTTGAGGTAGATTATGGCGTCCTGCCATCCATAGATTTTCCGTCTCCGCTCAATGCGCCGACACTTTTACCGGAACTGATGCAGGGTCGTGAAAATATTCCAACCCCCGAGGCCGTAACAAAACTGTATGAAGCGCATCCCGAGAACACCAGCAAAACGGTAAATCTCATGGGCTGATGGCGCCTTGGGTACGATCAGACCGGTATGCGGTTTGCCCATGTGCTATGCGCCTTTCGCGGTCAGGTGCGCTGTGCAAAGATGCGCTCAAGGCACACATCAACAGGGCAATTGGGGCCGGGGCGTTTAGGTTGGCGGAATTTCTCTCAAACGGATTTTGGAACAAGTGGTCTTTCAGCGCCCTGATTGCGGCGGTGGCGGCGGGAACGTTTGCGTTTGATTTAATGATCCCGTTGGGCGTAGCTGGCGGGGTGCCGTATGTGGTGACGGTTTTGCTAGGCTGGTGGCTTCCCGGCAAAAGGGCCATTCTTTTTCTGGCGTTTATTACTTCGATGCTGACGGTTGTGGGTTATTTTCTGTCACCCGAAGGCGGTATTGAATGGATGGTCATTACCAACCGCGGGCTGGCAATTTTTGCAATTTGGGTTACCGCGCTGTTGTTGGTGCTGGCGCGCACTTCAACGCAAAGAATGATCGCACTACAAAAAAAGCTGAAGGCCCTGGTTGAAGACCGTACCCGCAAAATGGAAGCCAGCGAAGACCGGTTTCGCGATTATGCGGAAGTGTCTTCAGATTGGTTTTGGGAAATGGATGTAGATTTAAAATTTACTTCTTTCTCCGGGCGCACAACCGCTGTCGAAGAAATGTTTCCAGTCGCGATAGGAAGCACACGCTGGGATGCATTGGACATTGATCCACTAACCGATCCGGTGTGGCGCGCCCATCACGAAATGCTGCTGGCACGTAAATCGTTTCGAAATTTTGTATACAGTTATGTAGACAATAATGGAAGGACGCGGTGGTGGCAGATCAGCGGCGTACCGGTGTTTGATGAGGATAACAAGTTTTGCGGCTATCGCGGTTCCGGTAGTGATATTTCCGAAAGCAAACTGGCCGAAGCCCAGCTCATACAATCCAGCAAACTGGCGACTTTGGGCGAAATTGCTTCTGGCATTACCCATGAGCTGAACCAGCCGTTAAACATTATCCAGATGTCGGCGGAAAGCACGCTGATGCGCCTTGAAAAGGGAAAGCTGGATGAAGCTCAACAGGCCACGGCGTTGACGCGCATCGTCGGCCAAGTGCAACGGATGTCAAAAATTATCAACCACATGCGTGTTTTTGCTCGCCAAGGTGAACCGGAAGCCACAGAAATATTCTCACCCGTAGCCTTGCTTGATGAACTTCTGGAGCTGCTTGAACGCCAGATCACAGCCAGCGGAGTTGAGCTTGGAGGGGATATTCCTGACCAGTGCGGCATGGTCAGGGGATCACCGGTTCAGCTTGAGCAAGTGGTGATGAACCTGATTACCAATGCGGTGGATGCCGTGCGCGACCATGTGCGTAAAGCTGAAAAGGACCAACCCGCCTTTCAGGGCCGCATCACAGTGGGCCTTCAAGACGATGCGCCCAACAACCAGATCATTATTACTGTCTCTGATAACGGTGGCGGCATTCCCAGCCATATTCGCAAAAGGATTTTTGATCCGTTTTTTACCACCAAGGCCGAAGGCCGCGGCACGGGCCTGGGGCTTTCGATCAGTTATAAAATCATCGAACATATGGGCGGTACGCTGGAAGTTGAAAACACCGCGCTAGGCGCCCGCTTTGAGATTTTGCTGTCGCGCATAGATCCGTCCAGTTGATTATTTAGCGCGACTCGTGACGCTGGCCCACCTATAAAGCATCGGCGGTATCATTGAACAGGTTGCCAACGTCCTGGCCCAGGATTGTTACCGCACCAATGATGGTGACCGCGATCAATGTGGCGATCAGGGCATATTCGGTAACCGTTGAACCGCCGTGGCTGTGAAAAAAACCGAATAAATATGCACGCATCTTTCAGGCATCCTTTTGCTTAAAAAAACCTGCTTTGGGAAACAAACAGCCATGAATTGAACTAAAATGCCGAACTGTATTGTATATACTGGTCCGGTCCGATCAGTGACCCAGATCACCCTTGGCGTAAACTCTAGCGCATATAGTTGAGCATGGATACGAACCTCCCCACCCGCGCCCCCACCCTTGCAAAGCACCCCGATCCGGCCCCCACATGGCTAGGCGGCGGCTTGGCCGTCAGCGCATTTTTGATGTGGAGCATGTTTCCACTTTATTTCAAGCTGGTGGCACACATATCGCCGCTTGAAGTGCTGGCCCATCGCATGGTGTGGACGTTGGCTTTCGTCACCCTGATCATGGTTGTCACAGGGCGTCGGGAAATTTTTCAAAAATCATTCTACGCCCCCAAAACGCTGGGTTTCATGGCGCTTTCGGCGCTGGCAGTGGCGGTGAACTGGGGGGTGTTTATTGCCGCCGTCAGCTGGGGCCAGGTGCTTCAATCAAGCCTTGGCTATTTCATCTCGCCGTTGATGAGTGTGCTGTTTGGTGTGTTTATCCTTTCTGAGCGGCCCCGCCCGCTGGCCTGGGTCGCCATCGCCATCGCCGCGCTCGCGGTTGCCAATCTGGTATGGAATTTTGGCGCGGTGCCGTGGATTGCGCTGTGGCTGGGACTTTCGTGGGGGCTTTATGGCCTGTTGCGCAAGCTGGCCCCGCTGGGCTCGATTTCGGGACTGTATACCGAAACCCTGCTGATGTTGCCGCTGGCACTGGCTTTCCTTGTTTATTTGCACAGCTTCGGCTTGCCCGCGGGGATGGCGTCTGCGGGCCTTGCAACCCTGGATGATGGCTGGCTGCTGGTTGGGGTCGGTGCGCTGACCGCCACGCCGTTATTGTTGTTTGCGCGCGCCGTTCGCCTGTTGCCGCTTTCAGCCGCCGGGGTGTTGCAGTACATCGTGCCAACCGGCCAATTCATCTTGGCGGTGTTTGTGTTTGGCGAACCATTTGGCGATGCCCAGCTTTTGACGTTTGTCATGATCTGGGCTGCCTTGGCGCTTTATATTGGCGACAGTCTGCGCGCGCACCGTCGTCGGCCCGCCCCGCCGCCGGCAACCTGAAGGCTGGAACGCCCCGGATCATATCGCAAGCGAAGTAAAGCCGAAGCCATATCGATGCGCGGCTACAGGTAGGCTTCAATCCATTTGTTGAAAGCCGCAGAATCGTTTCACGTCGTTTTTTGCAGCCTTGATCCGCATTTTTACGCTTTGCCCGGCTGAACGAGGGCCGCCAGCCAAACCGGCCTTATGGTTAATGTTGCGTGAAGCAATTTGGCCGGATTTACGGGCCATGGCCCCGCGATCACCTTGCGGGCGGCGCGCCCACACCCCGAACGATTATTATTTGAGCCCCTATTCGTCCCTCTGGGCGGGTTTTGCGGGGGTGCCACGACTTTGCGCTCCGTGGCAGGCAATTAAAATGGCGAAGCCACAGTGTGTTGGAAACAGGGACTGAAACGAATAGGTTGCGCACACAAAACGAAAAAAACGGGCACATTTGGGTGTCGATTCGGTGCCGATCGAGGATGATTTTCATGGCCCCTTGTGTGGTGCGAAAATGGAATAACCGCGACGCCCCTGCAAAATGGATCGGTGGCAATGCGGATCGTTTCAGGGCTGTTATGGTTAACGATGGGTAAAGATCGATTGATGTCGCCATGCAAACGAAATGACACGTTAACACTTTGGGATTTATCCCGGATCGTCCATCAATCGGTGGCCGGGCTGTAAAAATTGCCCATGGAAAAATTAAGGGGGTCTAAAATTTGCTTATTGGCATTTTTATGAGCGGCCGGCAGATGCATCTGGATCACAAAAAAGTGAGGTGGCAATAAGCAACTGCATTTGAAGTTTTTTAGGTCCGGGATGGTATCGCTTTCCCTGAAAATGAGTCGCAATTGGACTCTCCAGCCCCTCTGACGGCTCAAAACAGGGACCAAAGGGGGCAAATTGGCGTGGTTCCTAATAAAGTTTTAAAAGCAAAAAGGTGTCTGATTTCAGTGTGTTAAATGCTCTCTGCAGCCCCTGGAGCCGTTCTGGGTGGTCATATTGGGGGCTAATTCGGCCTTCCTCGGGGCAAAACAGCCTTAAAAACTGCAAATGCAGTTGACTGGTCCGGGCGGGGCGATAAACTCGTTTCAAACCGGGTACGGATTTCTGCCTCACGGGGGCGAATGTAACAAGAAATCGAAATCGGAGGCACCCATGACGGACCCTAAAGTGGCAAAGCAGAAAGTCTCCTACACGATTCCATGTCAATCCAGTTTCCGTGATGCGGTAAATGAGCTTGCCAAGAAACGCCATTGTAACGTTGCCGATCTGGCACGTTCGGTCGTGTTGGTGGTATCGCAAGCCACCATCAACGCCCACCCCGATCCCGGCGAACCGGCCCGTGACGATCGCGAAACGGTAGTACTAAAGTCAGGAAAATCAAAGGGTAAGCCGTGGCGGCGCAAGCCCCGGCTGCAGGTGCGCTTAAGCCCCGGTTTTGCACCCGAAACAATTCGTCGGGCCCTTTCACTGGCGCTGGCGTTGGCTCATGGGCATGTGACGCTGGATGTTCTGACCGTGGATCAGCGCGCCCAGGGTGAAATGGAGATGGAAGCGCAAAACGCACTGTTGCGCGATACCCATGAAGAATTGGAGCGGTTGCGAAACGTTACCTCGGCGCTGACGTTTGAGCCCCTGCCCAGCGGCGTGCAAGGCCGCGAACAGGCACTTTATGTGCTGGGATTTATTCCAGGTTCCATCCCCGACCAAAATACCATCCGCATGCGCTTTCGCCGCCTCGCCACCGTCTATCACCCGGATGGAAAACTGGGCAGCCATGAACGCATGAGCCAGCTAAATGCCGCGATGGAGCTGTTGGGCCGGGGCGGGTTGTAAAGAGGCAGACTTTAGAGCCGCGGGCTTAAATTAAAAACACGCGCACAAAAAAACCGCCCGTGAAATTCACGGACGGTTTTGATTGTCTCTTGATCCGGCGGGCTTAGCGACGGTCACCAAACAGCCGCAGCAGCATGAGGAACAGGTTGATGAAATCAAGATAAAGCGTCAACGCACCCATGATGGCTTTTTTGGTTGCCGTGGTGTGGCCGTCGTTTTCCATGTAGATCAGCTTGATCTTCTGCGTGTCGTACGCGGTCAGGCCAACGAAGATGCCGACACCGGCAACCGAGATAATCCAGTACAAAGCGGGGCTCTGCATGAAGATATTGACCACCGATGCGATGATGATGCCGATCAGGCCCATGATCAAAAACGACCCGATGGCCGTCAGGTCGCGCTTGGTGGTGTAGCCGTAAATGCTCATCCCGGCAAAGGTGCCGGCTGTAATAAAGAACACACGGGCGATGGACGCGCCGGTGTAAACCATAAAGATCGATGCCAGTGAAAGTCCCATCACGGCGGCAAATGCCCAGAACAATCCTTGCACGGCTGGCAGGCTCAACTTGTTGATGCCAAACGACAGCACCAGAATAAATGCCAGCGGCGACAGCATCACCACCCACTGAAGCGGCGTGCCAAAGATGGTCTGCATCATGGCGTCTGACTGTGAAGTCGCCATGGATACAACGCCGGTCAGCGCCAAACCCGAAGCCATGTAGTTATAGACCTTGAGCATGTGGGCGCGCAGGCCCTCGTCAATGGCGGCGCCAGCTTGTGTGGCTGCGCCGGTGTTCATCGAAATTTTGGATTGCGGTCCAAAAGCCATAACAATGGGTTCTCCAGTTGGTTTAAGTAACGGGTTTCATTAGGGCTTAATATGTCATGGAATCAGGGCAAATCAAGGGCAAGTGTATGATAACGGGCTGAAATGCGCTGATTTGCGCCCTATTCGTTCCTCAGATGTTTGGCCGCCTTTTCACCCAGCGCCTGCCACGTGCCCAGAAGCCCCGCCAGCGTCGTAAAGCCGACCCCTGCCACAACCGTGATGGCCACGATGTCACCATAAAAACTCCAGTTCATGCCCATGAGCTGGGTGATGACCGCCCACGAAATTAACGTGCCGATGGCGGCCCCGATGATCCCGGTGAAAAGCCCCAACAGGGCATATTCTGCTAAAAACGCGCCCAACACTTGCGCGCGCGTTGCGCCCAGTACTTTAAAGACCACCGAAGCATAAACCCGCTTGCTGTGTCCGGCGGCGATGGTGCCTGCCAAAACGATGATGCCCGATAATACCGTCGCCGATGCCGTGCCCTGCACCGCCTGGCCGATGCCTGCCAACATGTCGTTGGCGGCTTCAAGGGCGTCGCGAACGCGGATGGTTGAAATGTTGGGAAACGCATCGGTGACGGTGCGTTCAATTTCCGTTTCCGATCCGGGTGGCGCGTTGACCGCGGCAATGTGCGTGTGCGG
This sequence comes from Thalassospiraceae bacterium, assembly GCA_030637205.1. GTDB lineage: Bacteria > Pseudomonadota > Alphaproteobacteria > Rhodospirillales > Magnetovibrionaceae > DAOVVL01. The sequence goes on from DAOVVL010000056.1 coordinate 6,501, forward strand.
CGCATCTTCCAGCGTGCCGGGAGCGAAGATGATGGCGAAATCAAAGCGCAGTGTTCGCCAGTCAATACGGCGAAGCGATGCAATTTCGGCGGTAATCTCGCGGCCCAAAACATTGACCGTCAACGTGTCACCCACATCGACGCCAAAACCCATGGCCACGCCTTCATCAAACGAAATCATCGGCGGGCCTGAATAATCCTCAGGCCACCATTCGCCTTTGACGATCTCGGTGCCTTCTGCGGGGGTTGCCGAATAGGTCAGTGCCCGGTCACCGCGCACCGCCCAGCGCACGCCGCTTGCGATTTCTGCATCTTCGACCGCCACACCGGCGATTTTTACAATGCGCCCGCGCATGGACGGCATACGCCGAAGGCCGTCCGTGCCTTTAACCGACAGCACGGTTTCATCAAAGGCATCCGCCACGGCCGATTGAATATCGATGAAGAAAAAGGCCGGGGCTTTTTCAGGGATCTGGTCGCGGATCTGGCTGGCGAGGTTGCCTTGGATCAACGCCACGCCGACCAACACGGATAAGCCTACACCCAACGCCATGACCACGCGGCGTGTGGTATTTCCCGGGCGATGCAGATTGCCAATCACCAGCCGCCCGGTGGCGCTTTTTAAATGGGGTGCGCGTTTGGCCAGACTTTGCACCATGCCGCCGCCCGCATAGAGCATGGCGATGGTCAGGGCCGAAACGCCGACAAACCAAACGGCAAAGTTGCGCTCTACCGACCACACAATCACCAGCGTGGCTAACAACAAGATGCCCGCCACAAACATCCAGATGAACACCGGCTTGGGGCGTCCGCTGCCGGGCACGACTAACGTGCGAAACAGGTTTGCCGCCGGCGTTTCACGGGCTTGTGCCAAGGGCCACAAGGCAAACGTGACCGAGATCAGCATGCCAAAGACGGCCGCCTGAAAAAGCGGTTCAAAATAAATTCCGGCGCGCGGTTGCATCGGCAGGTACGGCTTGACCAGCTCGATACCCAACAGCGGCAACAAAGCCCCCGCGACAAGACCAATGGCAATGCCAAGGGCGCTAAGTGTGAGGATTTGTAAAAGGTACGCACGAAACACCAGGTCGCCCGACGCCCCGATACATTTAAACGTGGCAATGGTTTCCAACTTGGTTTCCAGATAGCTCTGCACCGCGCCGAACACGCCAAAGCCACCGACCAGCAAAGCCGTCATCCCGGCAAAGCTCAGGAACAATGCAAAACGTTCGGTAAACCGCTCAATGCCGGGTGCAGCCTTGTCCAAACCCCGCACCCGCCATCCGGCTTTGGGGAATTGGGTTTCCAGATTTTCCAGAAAGGCTTCGCTATCGGTGCCGGGTTTTAAAAGCACGCGCGTGTGGTAATGAATCTGGCTGCCTGGTTGCACCAGTTGGGTTTGCGCTAACGCGCGGCTCAGGATCATCAGGCGCGGACCAAAGTTGATCAGCGTCGCCACTTTGTCGGGCTCAAGGACGATGGTGGCGCGAATTTGAAACTGCGTTTCGCCGATGTTCACCAGATCGCCGATGTCGAGTTTAAGTTTAATCAGCAGGCCCGGTTCCACGGCCGCGCCATAAATGCCATCGCGCTTGGCCAACAGGTTTTGCACACCGTCAGCGGGCGGTGAAAATTCAAGACGGCTGACCAGCGGATAAGTTTCATCGACCGCCTTTAATTCGACCAACGCACGCCGGCGCGTGGTTTGCGCCATGGTTTTCAACTCAAAAGTTTTTGAAAGTCTGGCCGTGTTTTGTTCCAGATACGCCATGGCATCTGCGGGCGCGGGCGCGTGTTGGGTGCGAAAGTCGATATCGCCACCCAGCAGCCGTTGGGCGTCTGCTTCTAAGCCAGCCTGAACGGATGCGCTTAACGATCCCACCGCGGCAATGGACGCAACACCCAGTGCCAGACACGCCAGAAAAATTCGAAAACCGCGAATACCGGTGCGCATTTCGCGCTTGGCTATGCGCCACGCCAGCGCCAGATCGGCCATTGTGGATCGGGGTGCGTTCATGGGTTGGGCTCTGGGCTGTCCGCTGGGCTGGCATATGATTTGTCATCGGTGATCAGGCCGTCGTTCATGGTGAGAATACGCGAACAGCGTTCCGCCAGTTCCGGGGCGTGGGTGATCAATAACAAAGTGGTGCCAATGCGCTGGTGCATTTCAAACAGCACTTCCATCACCTGTTCGCCGGTGCTGCCGTCAAGGTTGCCGGTCGGCTCATCTGCCAGCAAAACGGTGGGTTCGGTCACAAACGCGCGCGCCAGTGCCACGCGTTGCTGTTCGCCGCCCGAAAGCTGACCCGGATAGTGGCTGGTGCGGTGGCCCAGCCCCACGGCTTCCAACTGGGCGTGGGCCTTGTCGAACGCATCGCTATCTCCGGCAAATTCCAGCGGCAGGGCGACATTTTCCAGCGCCGTCATGGTCGGCACCAGATGAAAATTCTGAAACACAATACCGGTGTGATTGCGGCGAAATAACGCCAGTTTGTCTTCGTTCAGCTCAGTTATATCCTGACCCGCAACCCGCACCCG
>DAOVVL010000088.1 GCA_030637205.1 Thalassospiraceae bacterium
ATCGACCACCTGGTCGCGGCCCTTGTGTTTGGCGGTATAAAGCGACTGATCGGCACGACGGATCAGGTGCGCCAGTTTTTCGCCATACTCAAATTGCGCGACCCCGATGGAAACGGTGATTTTGCCAAGGTTGGTATTGGTTTTGCGGTTCACCAGTTTTTTGTTCGAAATCCTGTCACGGATTGATTCCGCCACGGAAACGGCGCCCTGAACGTCTGTTTGCGGCAAAACCACGGCAAATTCTTCGCCGCCGTAGCGCGCCGGAAGATCATCGCCCTTGACCGCCTTCCTCAGCGTATTGGCCAACAGCTTCAAGACCTCATCGCCGACCTGATGGCCGTAGGCGTCGTTGAATTTTTTGAAATGATCTATGTCGATCATCAACAATGAAAGCTTGTCGCCGCTTTCCATCGCATCGCGTGCGGCGCGGCGAAGCTCCATATCAAACAGTCTACGATTGGCAATACCGGTCAGTGCATCGGTCAGCGCCTCCTTGCGCATGTCTTCCAAGTCACCGCGCAACTGTGAAACCTCTGACGTCGAATCGTCGAGTTTTTGTTCCAGCTTGTTGTTTATTTCTTCCATCTTGCGGGTTTCTGTAAGCACGCTATCGATAACCGCCTTCAACCCGCCTATATCATCTTCAGAACTAAACGCGCCTTCGGCCGTTTTCAAGGTCGTTCCGTATTTTGTTACATCTTCGCCTGCTTCTCCGACGTATTCCATAATACGCTTAAGTTCACCCGTGATGCGGTCCGCTGTTTCGTGCAAAACATCATCGCCAATGTCGGTTGTGAAAAACCGATCATAAATATCCTGCGAGATAGAACTGGTAAAACTCTGATCGTTGTCGACCAAAATGGAGATCATGTGCGAAAGATTGGGATTGCGCCCCGCCACGTGGGTGTACCAAACCTGAAAGTTTTCAGGTGTCGCGGCGACCGAATGTTTGGCCATGCCATCGAGCGCTTTTTTGGCAAATTCAAGCGCCTGATCAAACGAGTCATGCGTAACTGACATACACCCCCCTATCTATGGTGGCCTTGTACTAAAACGATCTTCTGGCCCCCCGGCCCAGATCATAGCGTTATCGCCACGCGATCCAAGCATCAAGGAACGTTTTGAGGTTCATTTCTTTGCAAGGTGTCCAAAAATGCCCTGAAAGTGGCCCCCGACAGGCGATTGCGGCCCGATGAGAGCCCTTGTGGGGTGGCAACAATGGGCCAAGCAGTGTAAAGCTATGGCCTGAAAGCCAACTGGCGTCGATTCGCACCTACGTCATGCGCTACGATGGCCTTGAAAGCACCGGGAACCGACGCGCTCACCATGACCCAGCCCGCCCTGCCCCCTACTGAACACGCATTTGATCTGGCGGTTGTCGTTCCGGTTCACAACGAATCTGAAAACGTCCGCCCGCTGGTCGAAGAAATTGCCACCGCCCTTGACGATGTTTGCAATTACCAGATGGTCTATGTCGATGATGGCAGTGCCGATGACACGCCCGAGCGCCTTGTGGAAACTGCAAAAGCACACCCGCGCCTGAGCGTACTTCGCCACGTGAAATGTTGCGGACAAAGCGCCGCAGTTGCCACCGGCGTGCGTTATGCCAACGCGCCCGTCATCGCCACGCTGGATGGCGACGGACAGAACGATCCCGCCGATATTCCAAAATTGTTAGAAGTATTGAAAGCATCCGATAATCCGGATCATTTGCTGGTCGCGGGTTGGCGGGCCAAACGAAAAGATACCGAATGGAAACGCTTTCAATCAAAAATTGCCAACTGGGTCAGATCAAGCCTGCTGGGTGATGAAACCCCCGATACCGGGTGCGGGCTGAAAGTATTTACCCGTGCGGCCTTCATGGATATGCCGCGCTTTAACCACATGCACCGCTACCTCCCCGCCCTGATGATCCGGCGCGCAGGCAAAGTGGTCTCGGTCGAGGTTAACCACCGTCACCGCGAACGCGGCATTTCCAAATACGGTATGTGGGACCGCCTTTCAGTTGCGGTTCGCGACTTGATGGGCGTGATGTGGCTGATCGCGCGCGCCGCAAACCCGGACGTTGAAGTGGTTCGCAAGGCGCAAACGAAACCATCTGAGCGCGGTGAGCCATGAGAACGGGCGTATTGCTTCGCGGCGTGGTGATGATCGCGTCGCTGGTGTTGCTGGGTTACCTGTTCAAGGCCAGCGGTCTGGACACGGCATTGGACGAAGGCTGGATCGAAGCCAACATCATGGGCCAGGGTCTGGCCGGTGAGCTGTTGTTTGTCGCCGTCGTAACCCTGATTACCGGGGTTGGCCTGCCCCGCCAAGTCACCGCATTTTTGGGCGGCTATGCCTTTGGGCTGTGGTGGGGCACGGTTTTGGCGCTGGCGGGAACGGTGCTGGGCTGCATCGGTGCTTTTTATTACGCCAGAATTCTGGCCCGCGCGCCCTTGCAAAGGCGCTTTTCCGGGCGCGTTCGGCGCTTGGATGATTTTCTGCACGATCATGCCTTTTCCATGTCGCTGCTGATCCGCATGCTGCCCGTGGGTTCCAACATTGCCACCAATCTGGCCGCCGGGGTTTCCAGCGTACGTGGGCGCTATTTTATTGCTGGCTCGGCCATTGGCTATTTGCCGCAAACCCTGATCTTTGCCCTGGCCGGAAGTGGTGTTGCGGTGGACCCGGCGCTGCGCATTAGCCTCAGCGTCATTCTGTTCGTGCTTTCCGGCCTGCTTGGGGTTTATCTTTATCGACGGTTCCGCCACGGCAAATCGCTGGATGCGGAAATAGATAAAGAGATCGGCGAAAACGGCGCTTAATTCCCTGAACGAGAGGCCACCGGATTGTCTTCACGGTTAAGCAATTTTGTATTTGAAAACTGGCTGACGCTGACGCTGTGGCTGGTGCTGTGCATGGCGGGGCTGGCGCTGCGCCCGTTGTTGCCCATTGATGAAACCCGCTACCTGACGGTGGCGTGGGAAATGCACAATTCAGGCTCGTATCTGGTGCCGCATTTAAATGGCGAATTATACAGCCACAAACCGCCGCTGCTTTTCTGGTTGATGAACGCCGGATGGGCGGTGCTGGGCATTTCTGAAACGTGGGCACGCATGGTGGCGCCGTTATTCGGGCTGGCAAGTTTACTGATGAGCGTACGCATTGCCGATGAACTGTGGCCGCAAAATAAGGGCAATCCGCTTTTACCCATCCGCAACCTGGCCCCGATGATGTTGCTGACAGCCGGTTATTGGGCGGTGTTTTCGACCATGACCATGTTCGACATGTTGTTGACCTTTGCCACAATGGTCGGTGTGCTCGGCGTGCTCAAAGCGTGGCGGGGCTACAGTGCCGGCGATCGCGCAGCCTTTTGGTGGGGCATTGCGCTGACCGGGCTGGGGCTTGGGCTTGGCGGCCTTTCCAAAGGCCCGGTGATCTTGTTGCACGTATTGCCGGTTTACCTGTTTGCGCCGTGGTGGGGCAAGCGCCTGACCAATGCCCCCAAACAAGGCTGGCTCGGTTGGTACGTGGCGGTGTTGGCCGCGTTCGCCATCGGCCTTGGCATCTCGCTCAGCTGGGCGATCCCGGCGGCGATTAAAGGCGGGCCGGAATACCGCGACGCCATTTTTGTCGGTCAGGCAGCGGGGCGCATGGTCAAATCGTTTGCCCACCAACGCCCGCCGTGGTGGTTCTTGCAATATTTCCCCCTGATCTTGTTACCGTGGTTTGCATGGCCGCGTTTGTGGCGCGCCATCGGCTTTGTTAAAAGCTGGCGTGCGGGTAGCGGCCTGAAAGCGGCACTTAGTGACGGCGGCGTACGTTTTTTGAGCGTCTGGTTTGGCATTACGCTGCTGGCCTTTTCGGCCATTTCGGGAAAGCAACTGCATTACCTGTTGCCGGAATTTCCGGCGCTGGCACTGATTGCCGCGTTTTTGCTGAGCAAGACCGCCCACGGCAACGACATGGCAACTTCCGACCCCGGCCATGGTCGCAGCCACCGCATTCCGGCATTGATCCTGGCCGTGCTGGCAACCTTGCCGTTGATCGCATGGGCGGCACTTCCGGTGATTGGCGGGTACACCAACCAGATCCCCGGTTGGGCCTATGAAGCCCAGCCATTGTGGATGGTTCCAGCCGTGGTGGTTGCACTGGCAGCCGCGTGGACCCGCATGCCCGACTTTGCTGCCGAGGCGCGGCTGTTGGCAATTTGCAGCGCCACGCTGGTGGTCTTTTTGACCATGGCGGCGTCGCCGGCTTTGAAATTCGCCTACGATCTCAGCTTGCCCGCCCAATTGGTCGCCAGCTGGCAGCAACAAGATCGCGCCATCGCCTATGTGGGTAAATATCATGGCGAGTTTCATTTTCTGGGCCGCCTTGAAAAACCGATTGTGGCCCTTGATAGCCACAAGCAGGCCCCCGGCTGGGCCAAGGAACACCCCAAAGGCATCCTGATTTCGACGCTCAGAGCCAACGAGATCAAGTTTGATCCCATTGCGGTGTTTCCTTATCGCGGCCGCTTTCTCGTGATGTGGGAAGCGCCCCAGACCCCCAAGCGGATAAAATAGGCGCCAAAAAGGCTCAAAAACTGGCTTGAACAAGCCACTTTACCCCGCCAAGGGCGGCGCACCCCTTGACAGATGCCCCCAACCCCCTTAAATCGCTAGCACTCACTTGGGGAGAGTGCTAACAATCCCCAGCTTTTTTAATTGTTTCAACCACTTCAGGAGCTTCCACTCATGGACTTCAGACCCTTGCATGATCGTGTGCTGGTTCGTCGTGTCGCACAGGACGAAAAAACCGCAGGCGGCATCATTCTTCCCGACACCGCCCAGGAAAAACCTTCCGAAGGCGCTGTTATCGCCGCCGGAGCCGGCATCAAACGTGACGATGGCACCCTGGTGCCGCTCGACGTTAAAGCCGGTGACCGCATTTTGTTCGGCAAATGGTCGGGCAACGAAATCAAGGTCGACGGAGAGGATCTTATCATCATGAAAGAATCCGACATCCTCGGCATCATTGAACCCGGCAAGAAGGGCAAAAAGAAGTAATTCAACTTCTGCCCCGACACCTCGAACCAAATAAATTCAAGATTTAGCGAAAGGATCCATGATCAATGGCTGCTAAAGAAGTAAAATTCGGCACCGATGCCCGCAACCGCATGTTGCACGGCGTCGACACATTGGCCAACGCGGTTAAAGTGACGCTCGGCCCCAAAGGACGCCACGTTGTACTCGACAAGGCATTTGGCGCGCCGCGCATCACCAAGGACGGCGTGACCGTTGCCAAGGAAATCGAACTTTCCGACAAGTTTGAAAACATGGGCGCACAGATGGTTAAAGAAGTCGCCTCGCGCACCAACGACGAAGCCGGCGACGGCACCACCACCGCCACCGTTCTGGCCCAGTCCATCGTTCGCGAAGGCGTCAAAGCCGTCGCTGCCGGCATGAACCCGATGGATCTCAAGCGCGGCATCGACATTGCGGTTGATGCGGTTATTAACGACGTCCAGAAACGCACCAAAAAGGTCAAGACCTCGGCCGAAGTGGCCCAGGTTGGCACCATTTCCGCCAACGGCGAATCCGAGATCGGCAAAATGATCGCCAGCGCCATGGAACGCGTCGGTAACGAAGGCGTTATCACGGTTGAAGAAGCCAAAGGCCTGACCACCGAACTTGATGTTGTTGAAGGCATGCAGTTCGATCGTGGCTACACGTCGCCGTATTTTGTCACCAACGCTGACAAAATGACCTGCGAAATGGAAAATCCCTACATCCTGATCCACGAAGCCAAGCTTTCCTCCCTGCAGCCGCTGCTGCCGGTTCTGGAAGCCGTGGTCCAGTCAACCCGTCCGCTGCTGATCGTCGCCGAAGACATCGAAGGCGAAGCACTGGCCACGTTGGTGGTCAACAAGTTGCGTGGCGGCCTCAAGGTTTGCGCGATCAAGGCACCGGGTTTCGGCGAACGCCGCAAAGCCATGCTTCAGGATCTCGCCATCTTGACCAAGGGTCAGGTAATTTCCGAAGATCTCGGCCTCAAGCTGGAAAACGTGACCATCGAAATGCTGGGCACGTCCAAGCGCGCACTGATCACCAAAGACGACACCACAATTGTTGACGGTGCCGGTGCCAAGAAGGACATCCAGACGCGCTGCACACAGATCCGTGCGCAGATCGAAGAAACCAGCTCCGACTACGACAAGGAAAAACTGCAGGAACGTCTGGCCAAGCTGGCTGGCGGCGTTGCCGTGATCCACGTTGGCGGTGCTTCCGAGGTTGAAGTGAAAGAACGCAAAGACCGCGTTGACGATGCGCTTCACGCAACCCGTGCTGCGGTCGAAGAAGGCGTTGTCTCCGGTGGCGGCACGGCACTTCTTTTCGCCACCAAGGCGCTTGCCAAGACCACTGGTGACAATGCCGATCAGGATGTCGGCGTCGATATCGTACGTCGCGCCATTCAGGCACCGATTCGCCAAATCGCCGAAAATGCGGGCCACGACGGCGCCGTAGTCGCCGGCAAGGTACTTGATGCAGCCAAACAGAAGGGTGCCAATCACGGCTTCAATGCCCAGACCGGCAAGTACGAAGACCTGATCAAGTCCGGCATCATTGACCCGACCAAGGTGGTGCGTACCGCACTTCAGGATGCGGCCTCTGTGGCTGGCCTTCTGATTACCACCGAAGCCATGGTCGCCGATCAACCCGAAAAGGAAGGTGCAGGCGCACCGGCCATGCCGGGTGGCGACATGGGTGGCATGGGCGGCATGGGCGGAATGGGTGGCATGGGCTTCTAAGCGGCCCGGCTTCCAAGCCTCACTACCGACCGACTACAAAAAACCCCCGTGGCTCAAAAAGCTGCGGGGGTTTTCTCATGGGGGCCGTTTATGTGGACGCCTTAGGAATAGTGGGGCGTCCGGGCAAGAACGCGCCATAAGGCGCGGGCGCGGTTTGCGCCTTAATTTTCTCTTATCGTGTCGTTATGATCGTCTCGCCAGCGCCAGCCCCAGCCCTGCGCCGATCAAGATAGTTCCCGATATTCGGTTGCGCGTTTTCAACGCCTTGGCGTCGCTGAACAGGTGGCGGGTGCGATCCGCCACCACCGCCCAGCATCCAGTGAAGACAAAGGTGATGAACAAAAACGTCGGCACCATCACGATGAACTGCGGCGTCAGCGGTGTTTCAAGGCTAATAAATTGCGGCATGAAGGCCGCCAGAAACACCAAACTTTTCGGGTTGGGAACGGTGACCACAAAACCCTGCCAGAAAAGTTTGTGGCGGCTGGTGGTGGGCAGGCCGGTCGGTTCATCAACATTGGCGCGCCATTGCTGAAATCCTAAATAAAGCAGATACAAAACCCCGGCCCAGCGCAGCCATTCAAACC
>DAOVVL010000223.1 GCA_030637205.1 Thalassospiraceae bacterium
AAACGCAGAAGCGGCTAGGATTTGGCCGATGATCAGCAAAGGCTCAACCACTTCCAAAACATCAAGAAAGCCATCCGGTGAACTTCGCCGCGGCTGGACCACCGGTGCCTGCGCGGCAGCCTGCGCCGGGGCCGCAACCCGCGCGCTGCTCAGCGGGAGCTTTCCCGATCAGGCCTCGGTGCGCCTTCCCGGTGGCCAGACCCCGTGTTTTGATCTTTCCACATGCGAAATCACGCAAAACGGCGCGCGCGCCGGTGTTATCAAGGATGCCGGCGACGATCCCGATGTGACCCACGGTTTGGAAATTATCGTCGACGTGACCCCCGGCGACATTGGCACGGCGCTGACGTTCAAGGCCGGCGACGGGGTTGGCCACGTCACGCTGGCAGGGTTGGTTTTGGCGGTGGGTGAGCCCGCGATTAATCCCGGCCCCCGCGCCATGATTGCCGACGCGGTTGAGGCCGCCATCATGGGCACCCAGAAAAACGCATCACGCGATCTGGTCATCACCGTTTCTGCGCCCGGCGGTGAAGAAGTCGCCAAAAAAACCATGAACGGGCGGCTCGGCATTGAAGGCGGGATTTCAATTTTGGGCACCACCGGGATCGTGGTTCCGTTTTCGTGCGCGTCGTGGATACATTCCATTCATCGCGGCATTGATGTGGCGCGCGAACTGGGGCTGGATCATTTATTGGCGGCAACCGGGCGCACGTCTGAGCGCGCCGCCAATGATGAGCTGAAATTATCCGATCAAGCCCTGATCGACATGGGCGATTTTTGCGGCGGCATGTTGAAATATCTGCGCGCCCACCCCGTTCAACACGTAACCATCGCCGGCGGGTTCGCCAAGATGACCAAGCTCGCCCAAGGTGCCACCGATTTGCATTCATCACGATCGAGCGTTGATGTTGCCGCGCTGGCAGAATTGTTAAACGAACTAAAAGCCGCCCCCGAACAGGTCGCGCGCGCGCATGATGCAATCAGTGCCGCACAGGTGCTGGAAATTGCAGGCCCCCTTGCACCAACACTGGCCGCAACCATTGCCCGGCGTGCCCGCGAAGTGGCGCTGGCAACGCTTGCGGGCGGAACCGAGATCGAGGTGCGCATCTATAACCGCGAAGCCAAGTTGCTCGCCAGCAGCGTGGACAAAGCGGAGGGGGGCAGTTGAAAAAAAACATCCTCATCCTCGGCGGCACGCTTGAAGCCCGCCGCCTGGCCACGGCCTTAAACGATCAGTATGCAGATCGGCTCACCACGCTGACCTCGCTTGCAGGGGTCACGCGAAACCCCGAACCGGTGGCAGGTGATGTGCGCAGCGGCGGTTTTGGCGGCGCCGACGGCTTGGCGCAGTTCCTGAAATCCGAGGCTATTGATTTGTTGATCGATGCCACCCACCCGTTTGCTGCACAGATTTCCCAAAACGCTGCTCAGGCGTGTGAAAGCGCCCATGTGGCGAGGCTCTATCTGGCGCGACCCAACTGGACGCTGCCCGATAGATCGGACTGCGTGTTTGTTCCGGACATGAGCGAAGCCGCCTTGCTCACCGCACGAACGGCGCGGCGCGCATTTCTCACCATCGGGCGGAAAGAACTGGGCGCTTTTTCTGATATCCCCGATGTGCATTTTGTGGTGCGCATGATCGAAGCACCCGCACAACCGCTGAACCTTGCATCCTATGATCTGATATTAGGCCGCCCCCCGTTCGATCTGGACGCGGAAGTTGACCTGATGCGCGATTATGAAATCGACACGCTGGTGACCAAGGCATCGGGTGGGGATGCGACATTTGCCAAAATCGAAGCCGCCGCAACCGTGGATGCGCGCACAATCCTGATCCGCCGCCCGGCCCCGCCAGACGGGGATGTGGTGTGGGGCGTGGACAACGCGGTTGGATGGGTCAGCGACTGGATCGGCGAGCCCGCTTAAGTGGCTTCGCCTCCAGTGGCGGGGCGCAGCACATGGGTGTGTGCGGCATCATACAGTTTCGAGTTCGTGAAATCTGCATCACCCAACACCCGGCCCACCATAATCAACGCGGTGCGCGTGATGCCTGCGGCCTTGACCTTGGGGCGGATGGTTTCAAGTGTGCCCTGAATGATCTGCTGGTCGGGCCAGCTGGCGCGATAGATCACCGCCACCGGGCAATCATTTCCGTAATGCGGCGACAACTGATCGATCACCGCTTTCAAATTGTTCACCGACAAATGCACGCACAGGGTCGCGCCGGTTTTGCCAAAGGCTTCCAGCGTTTCGCCTTCGGGCATGCTTGATGCGCGCACCGAGGTGCGGGTCAAAATGATCGATTGCGAAATATCGGGAAGCGTCAGCTCACGCCCCAGTGCGGCAGCCGCGGCGGCAAAGGCCGGCACACCCGGTGTTACGTCATAATCGATGCCCAGTTCATCCAATTTTCGCATCTGCTCAGCGGTAGCGCCGTAAATAGACGGATCGCCGGAATGCACGCGGGCCACGGTTTTGCCCGCGTCATGTGCGGCTTTCATTTCCGTGATGATCTCATCTAAATGAAGCGGCGCGGTATCAACCACGCGCGCGCCAGGCTTCGCTTCACTGACCACCTCAACCGGCACCAGCGAGCCTGCATACAGCACCACGTCGGCCATTTGGATTAACTTCAGGCCGCGCACCGTAATCAGGTCAGGTGCGCCCGGCCCGGCACCAATGAAATGAACGCTCATGCTTTGTTTTCCTTTTGCTCGTTTTTTCGTTTTGCATCCATTTTTCCCCCGTACCCACGAGGCGTATAAACAAACGTGTTTTCACCACGGGTCACCGCGCGTGTATCTTCGCCACCGACCAGCACCAGCGTCAGCATGTCGGCATCTGTTGCGACTAAATTTGCAAGCTCGACGATGCGCACACTTTCGCCTTCACGGCCCAGATTTCGCGCCAGCACCACCGGGGTGTCAGCCCGGCGCTGCTCAAGTAACAAGTCGCGCGCCGTTTCCAATTGATGGGTGCGTCGCTTGGATACCGGATTGTAAAACGCCACCGCAAACCCGCCAATCGCAGCAGCTTTCAGGCGGCGCTCAATCACGTCCCACGGGGTCAGCAAATCAGATAGCGAGATCAGGCAGAAATCGTGGCCCATGGGCGCGCCGATCTTGGCAGCGGCGGCCTGAAACGCTGAAATGCCCGGCACCACCTGAACAGCCAAGCGGTTCCAGTCCGCGCGGTCTTCGCGGTCCAACAATTCGTACGCCAGTGCCGCCATGGCATAAATTCCGGGATCGCCGGAACTGACCAGCGCCACATCGCGGCCCTCGGCGGCCAATTCCAATGACCTGCGCACCCGCGCTTCTTCCTGCGCCAGATCAGATGTGTGGCGGTTTTTGCCTTCGATCAGATCGCTGATCAGGTCGAGGTAAAGCCCATAGCCGACCACATCGGTGACTTCGCTTAAAATTTTCACCGCTTCGGGGGTGCGCCAGCTTTGCTTGCCCGGCCCGGTGCCGACAATAAACAAACGCCCGCGCCCGCGCCCGATCGTTTGCGGATCAAGATCGGTGGGGCTAAGGCCAATGGCGCACGTGGCGCGCTTTGATTTTTGTTTTTCAATTGCCAGCTTGCCTTGCGGGCCAACGGCGGCCAGCGCCGCACCTTCAGATACACCGTGGCAGCCGACCTCGGAAAAAACGACATTGGAAGGGTTCGCCAGCCGTTCGGTTTCGTCTTCTAATTGCGACTTGCTGAAGAACCGCGCCGCAACACCTAGTTTTTGTGCCAACTGCAACACCGCCGCCTCGTCAGACTTCACGTCCAGTGAACACACGCACGCCACCGATTGTCTCGAATATCCGCCCAGCGTCAAAGTTTTCATCGCCAGCGCATGAAGCTCATCGCCGTCGCAGCCGCGTTCACACCCCACCCCTAAGGCCAATACCGGTGGGTGAAACAAAAGCGTTTTATCCGGCGGTGAAATTTCCTCCGGACACACATGAGGCGATACATGAATGGTGAACTCGCCTTCGCCAAACACGATGGCGCTATCTGTAAGCCATTCAGGACTTCCGGCTTCTACTTCGAGGCTGAGCGATTTTCCGTTCAGAATTTCGCTTGCGATGTCTTTGTGTGCTTCGGGGTTGGCTAGGTGCCAACCCGCAGGCGGCGCATCCAGCGCCACGCCTAAGACCCCATCGCTGGC
>DAOVVL010000191.1 GCA_030637205.1 Thalassospiraceae bacterium
AAACGACAAACCACGTCGCCCGCACAACGGGGTCGATATCGCAGCCCCCAAGGGCAGCATCATCCGTGCCCCCGCAGACGGCCGCGTCGCGCTGGCGCATGGCGATATGTTTTATACGGGAAAAACCATGATGATCGATCACGGGCTGGGGCTGTCCACGGTTTATGCGCACATGGACGATATTTCGGTGAAAGTCGGCGAGCGCGTAAAAAAGGGCGACGCCATTGGCGCGGTCGGCAATACCGGGCGCACCACCGGGCCACATTTGCATTGGGGCATGACGTGGAAGTTTACCCATCTGGACCCGGCGTTGGTGGTGCCACCGATGCCAAAAACAGAGAAATAATTGCGAAGTAATTAATCCGGCCAGCGCCGATGCAACCACAGCCACTGGCCGGGGCGTTCGCGCACCCAACCTTCGACCAAACGATTGGCTTCGGTGACGATGGCGCGTACGTCGGCTTCGTGGTCGTCGGTTTTCTCGTATGTCAGTGGCGGATGGGCGATGACGCGGAAGTTTGCGCCCTTTTCGCGAATGGTCTGAAGCGGCACCATCGGGCAGTTAAAACGCAACGCAAATTCAGCCAGTGCCGTGCCGGTCATGGCGTCGCGGCCAAAAAATGGAACCGCAATGCCATCGTTCAGTTTCTGGTCCACAAGAAAACCCAGCGATTCGCCCTTTTTCAAAAGCGCAAATGCGCGTCTCGCCCCGGCGGAACCCTTGGGGATCAGTTCACCGCTTTGCGCGCGTGATGCAAAAAGTTTTAACAAAAGCGGATTGTTAGGCGCGCGATAAAACGCATTGACCTTGAGATCAAACATCTCACCCAGCAGCAAAACCGTTTCCCAGTTGCCCAGATGTGCACCGAAAAAGATCACCGGCTTTCCGGTGGCTTCAGCGGCGCGCATGTTTTCAACACCTTCGGTTTTGATGCGGTGTATTACGCGGCCCATCATGGCGAACTCGGCCCCGGTGCGTCCCATGTTTTCCCACACGTCTTTGAGGATTTCATCAATTTCAGCTTCAGTTTTTTCTGGAAACGATGCGGCGAGGTTTTTTCGCGCGGTGCGGCTGGTGCCTTTGATGTGCGGGCCAATCAACCGCGCGAGCTTGCCGCCAATCGCAGACGCCCAGTCCAGCGGCAGCAGGTTCAAAACAAACATGGCCACGTACACAAATGCGGCGCTGACAAAATCAAGCGCGCGTACCGGGCGGTAGCTGACGGGTTCTATGGGATCAGCCATGTGCTTTCTCCAACAAAACATCAAAAGCAGAAGATGCTCCATCGTTCATGGCGATACTGACGCCCAGCACCGAAATTTGTTCAAGTTGCTGAGTGTTTAGCCGCGCGGCGTCTTTTTCAGTGGTCACGGCAATGGCATCTTCTGCCTTGGCGTGGATCAGGATGCTTTCGATTTCATTTGCGCTAAATTCATGATGATCGGGGAATGACCGTGTCGCGATCACGTCGCATCCCAGTTCACGCAGGGTTTCAAAAAACTTTCCCGGGCGACCGATCCCGGCGAAGGCAAGGATGCGTTTATCTTTTAGCGTTTCCCCGTTTTCGGGTTGGAGCATGGCCTGAAGGACAGAAAGACTGGGCCGGATGCGGTTCACGATGGCGGTGGCGTTTCTAGCGTCCTCGCCCACAACTACCACGGCGTCTGCGCGTGCCAAGCCCGATGTGATCGGTTCGCGCAACGGCCCCGCCGGGATCAACAGGGCGTTGCCAAAACCAAACCCGCCATCGACCACGATCAGCGATAAATCTTTGGTGACCGACGGGTTTTGAAAGCCATCGTCCAGCACCACTACATCGGCACCATCATCGATGGCGGCCTGAATTCCGGCCTTGCGGTTTTTCGATACCCAGGTGGGAGCAGACTTGGCCAGCAACAATGGCTCGTCACCCACATCTGAAAACGTGTGCTTTGCCGGGTCCACCCGAACCGGGCCTTGCATTGATCCGCCATAACCGCGGCTGACCACATGCACGCTTTTCCCGCTGGCTTTCAGGCGCGCCGCAACCGCCACAACCACGGGCGTTTTTCCGGCGCCACCCGCCACCAGATTGCCCACGCAAATCACCGGAACGCTTGCGTTCCACGGGCTTGAGAACATCCGCGAAAGCGCGCCGCCCAGCCCGTATAACAAGCCCAGCGGCGACAGCAACAGCGCCAGCGGGCTTAAACTTTGTTTTTGCCAGTGATCAGGTGTTTGCATGGGGGCCATCTTCGGCTTTTGTTAAACCCGGTTCAAGCGCCGCCATGATCCGGTCCAGCACACCCGATTGGGCCTGGGCTTCGGCGCGCGCGGTCGTTGCCATTTTTTGGGCCGTGCCATGGTCGCCCAACAGAAGCGATATGTTTTCGCCAAGCGTTTCACTATTTGAAACCTGCACCGCACCGTCTTGATCCAGCAGGCTTTGCGCGATATCTGCAAAATTGCTGATGTCGGGGCCAAAGACCATGGCGCAGTTCAGCCACGCCGCTTCCAGCGGGTTTTGCCCCCCGCCGGCGGCCAGCGTCTTGCCGATAAAACAAACCGGCACCAAGCGGTAAAACAGCCCCAGTTCGCCCAGCGTATCGGCGATGTAAATTTGGGTGGATTGCGTGATGCTTTCATCCGCACTTCGCCGCGCCACTTTCAGGCCCTTCATTTTCAGCTCTGCCGCAATTGCCGCGCCGCGTTCGGGATGACGCGGAACAATGATCGTGAGCAAGTTCGGATGCGCGCTTTCCAGTTTCAGGTGAACATCGGCGGCGATATTTTCTTCGCCCGGATGGCCCGGATGGGTAGACGCCGCCAGCCATACCGGGCGGCCCTGGGTTTGCTGCTTGAGTGCATCCAACGCGGCTTCATCCACGGGCAAGGGCTGGCCCGCATATTTCAGGTTGCCATGGGTTTCAACTTGGGTTGCGCCCAGTTGGTGCAGGCGTTCGCCATCGGTTTTGCTTTGCGCCAGTACGATGGAAAAGGCCGCAAGCAATTTACCGATCAGGCCCCGGTAGCGTTTCCAGTTTGAAAAGGAACGCTCCGACATGCGCGCGTTGAGCAAAATCATGTCTATGTTTCTGGCGTGTGTGGCGCTGACCAGATTGGGCCAAAATTCTGATTCCGCCCATAGCGCCAGATCGGGCTTCCAGTGATCGAGAAAGCGGCGCACATAACGCGGTGCATCAGCCGGAACATACTGGTGGATCGCGCCCTTGGGCAGGCGGTCCGCCATCAGGCGCGCCGACGTGACCGTGCCGGTAGTGAGCAGTACGGTTAAACCTTTGTGCGTTTGTAATGTGCGCTCAATCACCGGCAACATGGAGATCGCTTCGCCGACGCTGGCGGCATGAACCCACACAAGACCGCCTTGGGGCCGTGGTGTGGACGATAGCCCTAAGCGTTCATCGAAACGCTGCGCATCTTCCTTGCCGCGCGCAAGGCGGCGGCGCAGATACAAATAAAGCAGCGGCTCAACCAGATTTGAAGTCAATTTGTAAAGCGAGAGGATCACGTTTGTTCCCCTGCATTCAGTGGAGCCGGTTGTGGTGTCGGCACGCCGGTTTCCCGGTCGAGTTCGCCTGTCAGGTCGTTTAAGCTCACTTCCATTTGCAGGCGGATGGCTTCTAGTTCCTCAGGCGTTGATTCTCTCGGCACTTCGATGGGTGCGCCGACTTTGAACATGCCGTTCGATAACGGTAACGGCACCAACATGCGGTCCCATGTGTTGAGCATCTTGAACGGTTTGAACGAGTTGGAAACCGGGATCAGCACCGCACCCGACAAGCGCGCCAGATCGACCGCACTTTTTTGCATGCGCTGGCGCGGCCCGCGCGGCCCATCGGGGGTGATCGCAATAATGCCGCCATCTTTTAAAACTTTTAAAAGCCCCCGCACCGCTTGTGAGCCGCCCTTGCTGGTGGAACCCCAGATGGTTTTCACGCCCAGCCGGTTATAGGTTCCGGCTGCCAATTTGCCATCGCGATGGGGCGTGCTGAGTTGATGTAAGGGTTTGTCCGATTTCCAACCGAAAGCATTGACGACCAGACGTGAATGCCAAAAGCATAAAATGATCGGTTTGTTTTGATCGATTTCTGCCTGAACGATGTCCCAGCCGCGAAATTCCCAGTTGCCGGATGCGCGCACCAACCTCAGGTACGCCGCCGCCACAGCCGAAACAACGTTCTGTGCCCATGCTTGGTTGAGAATTCGTTTGTAAAGGCGCACAGCTGTGGCTTTCTATTTGATGCGTTATGGCGTTTCGTCGGCAAATTGAAGCTGGTACAGGTTGGCGTAGGCGCCGCCTTTTTTCAGCAATTCGGCGTGGCTGCCGCTTTCGATAATGCGCCCGCCGTGCAGCACATAAATCAGGTCGGCATCGATTACCGTGGACAGGCGATGCGCAATTACCAGCGTGGTTCGGTCCTTCATCAGGTTTTCAAGCGCGCTTTGAACGTGGCGTTCTGATTCCGTGTCCAGCGCAGATGTCGCTTCATCCAGCAGAAGGATCGGCGCGTTTTTCAGCATGGCACGCGCAATGGCCAGACGCTGGCGCTGACCACCGGAAAGCTTGACCCCGCGCTCACCCACTCGCGTTTCAAAGCCATCGGGCAGTTCACGAATGAAATCCAGCGCGGCGGCGTTTTTG
>DAOVVL010000030.1 GCA_030637205.1 Thalassospiraceae bacterium
AGCACGACGTGTGTGCCACGGCTGCTGCCTGAACAGGTTTCTGGTTGGCTAAAACGTGCGTTCCCCAAGGAGCCTCACAAACAGGTGTCACATGAAACGATATATCGAAGCCTTTATATACAGGCGCGTGGCGTTCTGAAGAAGGAGCTTCTCGAGCATTTGAGAGCGAAGCGCACGATCCGCAGGTCTAGGCACGCCAGCTTGAAGCGCAACGGGTTGGGACAGATTAAGGATGCTGTCTCAATCAGCGACAGACCCGCGTCTGTAGAAGACCGTGCTGTCCCGGGGCATTGGGAGGGCGATCTGATTGGCGGCTCGAAGAACAGTTATGTCGCAACGCTTGTCGAACGGCATTCCCGGTATGTCATGCTGGTGAAGGTCGCCAACAAAGACACCGAAAGCGTTGTCTCTGCACTGATCAAACAGTCGCAGCGGCTGCCTCGCGAGCTCTATAAATCATTGACCTGGGATCGTGGCAAAGAACTTGCCGATCATCCGCGCCTGACGATGGCGACCGACGTTGATGTCTATTTTTGTGATCCACAGTCCCCATGGCAACGCGGATCAAACGAAAATACCAACCGGCTGCTTCGGCAGTATTTACCTCGTGGAACTGATTTATCTGTTCATTCCCAAGCAAAACTGAGCGCCATAGCACGCCAGCTGAACGAGAGACCGCGAAAGACCTTGCAATACCAAACGCCAGCTGAGAAGTTCGCTGAGTGTGTTGCGTCGATCAGTTGAACCCACCGCGGAAAGCGGACGTTCGTTGCGGATGCGAACAAGTAAACCGATTTCCACAAAGCGGACATTTGCATCACTTTCAATTCAGTAGACCTCCCGACGGCAGCATTGCGGACACCCAAATTAACAGAAGAAGTTATAGAGTTATTAATTGCAGGTGTTGAACGCGAAATAGAGACGCAAGATGAAATAACCCTTGCATCTAGGCGAGACGCTGCATTGGTGGAAATGGCAATGTCCCAATTACGTCTGAGAGCCACACTGTGCTGCTGTCACCGCGATCATATGTAAAATGTCTTCAGAATTGCACCCTCTGGACAGGTCATTTGCTGGTTGTGCGAGTCCTTGCAAAATTGGTCCAATTGCGACGGCACCTCCTACGCGTTGCGCAATTTTGTAAGCAATGTTTCCAGAATCCAAATTGGGGAATATGAACACATTGGCGGCACCATTGAGGGGAGATCCTTCGGCTTTGGCAGCTGCCACGTCGGAAACAAAAGCGGCGTCGAACTGTAATTCACCATCGATAATCATGTCCGGGTTGGAGGCGCGGACCAGATTGGTGGCAGCCACAACCTTGGAAACACCTTTATGCTTGGCACTTCCGCGGGTGGAAAAAGACAACATTGCAACACGCGGTTCCTGCCCGGTGAGCCATTTGAAAGAATCAGCAGACGCTCGTGCGATTTCTGCCATCTCCTCGGCATTGGGGTCTACAACCAAACCACTGTCAGCAAAGACATGCGCACCCTTTCTTGAATGATGGGACTCGCAGAAAAGCATAAGGAAAAAGCTGGAAATGAGTTTAGCGCCTGGCGCTGGCCCAATGATCTGAATAGCGGCGCGCACGATGTCTCCGGTTGTAGCAACTGCACCGCCCAGCGTGCCGTCTGCCAATCCCGTTTTCACCAGAAGGGCTGCATAAATATGAGGTTTTCTCGCGGCGCAAATGGCGTCTTCCAAAGAGATGCCCTTGTGTTTGCGCAAAGAATGGTACTTGAGCGCAAACTCATCTCTGAGGGGTGAGGTTGCCGGATCATGGATCTCAATCCCCTCAATTTTCCCCGCACCTGCAAGGGCAAGTTGTGCTTTCACAGTTGCTTTGGGGCCGACCAGAACAATTTCTGCGACGTTTTGCTGCCGCGCGGCAACGGCAGCTTGCACAACTCGGGGATCAGTGCCTTCGCTCAGAACTATTTTCTTATTAGTCAGCGCAGCATTAGCCAAGATGGTTGCCAGTGGTTTCATTGATAAATCTCCCTGCTCAACTAGCGAAATGTGTGATGCCATAGAGGATGAACACGGCAATAAAGATGGTTTCTGCCACGATTAGGATGGTCGCCTGCCCGCCTACGTCAAAGATAGTACTCATCGAGGTTTTCATACCCACGGCAGCGATCGAGACCAGCAACGCCCAACGGGACAGGCTGCTCAGGATGTCTTGAAAGAACACCGGGATCAATCCAAAGGAGTTGACTGCGGCCAGCATCAAGAACATCATCACAAAGAACGGGATCAGAGGTGGGCGCCTCTCGTCGGCGGAACCTTCAGCGTCTGCAAACGAGCGTATCACTAGCGAGAGCACCAGTACAACTGGTGCCAGCATCGTCACGCGGATCAGTTTGACCATGGTCGCGGTTTCACCGGTTTCGTTGGAAACCGAGAATCCGGCCCCGACAACCTGCGCTACGTCGTGGATGGTCCCGCCAAGGAATACACCGGTTTCCAGGTCGTTCAGGTCCAACGTCTGGGTGATGATCGGATAGGCGATCATGGCGATGGTGCTTAGCACGGTAACACCGAGAACAGTAAATATCAGGTTGCGTTCGGAATGTTCGTTTTTGGGCAAAATGGCCGCAATTGCCATCGCCGCCGAGGCACCGCAGATTGCAACCGCTCCACCGGTCAAAAGCGCGAATCGCCATCCGCGGCCCAAAAGCTTCGCGCCAAGCAGTCCGAACAGGATCGTCAGGATGACGCCGGCCACAATCAGTGAAATCAGTTTGGGGCCAAGCCCAATCAGCAGCTCAACGCTGATCCGGGCGCCCAGTAAGGCCACGCCAATACGCAGCATTATGCGCGAGGTAAAGGCGATGCCCGACACACAGCGACCTTCCACGGCGAGGAAGTGAAACGCGATGCCCAAAAGCAACGCCATCAGCATTGCCGGTGCGCCATAGTGCTCTGAAAGGAACTGTGCTGCGATGGCGACAACAGTAGAAACCAAAACCCCGGGTCCGTTCTTGGTAACAAACTCGGCCCCCTTGCCAAAGGGTATATTTGGCGGAGTGCTGGCATCCGTCATGGGAAAATTCTCCTATCCGGCAATCCGGGTCGGACTGCAATTCGCCCCAGCGGGGCGGATGTTCATTCAAGTCCAGAGACAAAGGGGCGGCACGAACCGCCCCCTTGCAGTGCAGTTTGATCAGCTAATCTGCTGCTCGCACATGTCATCCTTGCTGATGCCAGCAACCTTGACCGGTGTTGTCATGGCGTCGCGACGGAACGGCTCACCGAGTTCCTGATTGAGCATCACCTCGATGAAGGTCGTTTTGCCGTCATTCATCTGGGCTTTCACGGCTGTATTCAATGCGTCCGTCAGGCCGTCCATTGTCGTTGCAACCACGCCGTTCACACCACAAGCCTGCGCGATGCCGGAATAAGACACATTTTCGTCAAGCTCGGTTCCGACGAAGTTGTCGTTATACCACAGGGTCGTGTTGCGCTTTTCAGCACCCCACTGGTAGTTGCGGAAAATGACCATGGTGATTGCTGGCCACTCGTCACGTCCACAGGCAGTCATTTCGTTCATCGAAATGCCGAAGGCGCCGTCGCCCGCAAATCCGACAACAGGTGTATCCGGTTGGCCGATCTTTGCGCCAAGGATTGCAGGGAAGCTGTACCCACATGGTCCGAACAGACCAGGGGCAAGATATTTCCGGCCATCCTCGAACGTGGGATATGCATTTCCTATGGCACAAGCGTTGCCGATGTCGGAACTGATAATCGCGTCTTTCGGCAGGGCCGCCTGAATGGCACGCCATGCTTTGCGCGGCGACATGTGGTCCGGCTTTGCCCCACGAGCCCGCTGGTTCCACGTTGTGCCTTCGTCATCATCCTCGTGATCCATCGAGGTCAACGCCTGCGCCCAAGCTGACTTAGTCGTTGCGATCGTATCGCGGCGTTCCTGCCGGCCCGCATCACCAGCTGTGTCGGCAAGCTGCGCCAAAATCTGTTCGGCAACCTGTTTTGCATCGCCAACGATGCCAACGGTTACCGGTTTGGTCAGACCGATGCGGTCAGGGTTGATGTCTACCTGAATGATTTTCGCTGATGTTGGCCAATAATCGATGCCGTAGCCCGGCAAAGTCGAGAACGGATTAAGGCGCGTTCCCAGTGCCAGCACCACGTCGGCTTTGGCGATCAATTCCATCCCTGCTTTGGAGCCGTTGTAGCCAAGCGGCCCGGCGAATAGCGGGTGCGAGCCAGGGAAGGCATCGTTGTGCTGATATCCACAGCAGACAGGCGAATCCAGACGCTCTGCCAGATCTTTAGATGCCTCGATCGCCCCGCCAAGAACGACACCGGCACCATTCATGATAACCGGGAATTTTGCTTCGGACAGCAACTTGGCAGCCTCGGAAATTGCGTTTGTTCCGCCAGCTGGACGTTCAAAATCCACGATTGCGGGCAGCTCGATATCAATCACTTTGGTCCACACGTCGCGCGGTACGTTGATTTGCGCAGGCGCAGACAGGCGCTTGGCTTTCATAATCACACGGTTCAGAACCTCGGCAACACGGGATGGGTCACGGACCTCTTCCTGATAGGCAACGCAATCGGCGAACATGTTCATTTGCTCGACTTCCTGAAAACCGCCCTGACCAATGGTCTTATTGGCAGCCTGCGGTGTCACCAGCAACATCGGTGTGTGGTTCCAGTACGCTGTCTTGATCGGGGTGACGAAATTCGCAATCCCCGGGCCGTTCTGTGCAATTGCCATTGTCATCTTGCCAGACGCACGCGAGAAACCATCCGCCATCATCCCGCCGCTATATTCATGCGCACAGTCCCAGAATGTGATTCCTGCTGCAGGGAAAATATCCGAGATCGGCATCATAGCAGAACCGATTATGCCGAACGCATTGTCAATTCCGTGCATTTGCAGGACTTTTACAAAAGCCTCTTCAGTGGTCATTTTCATAGGTCAAGTTCTCCTTGAGAGAGTAAAGGTTAGATTGGGCATTGGTTAATAAGTATATTTATCGAGATCGGTCTTGCAGGATCATCTCGCTGGCTTTTTCGCCGATCATGATTGTCAGGGCGTTAGTGTTACCCGAAACAATGGCCGGCATGATTGTCGTTGTGCCCTTAATTATGAATAATTAATTTGTTCGTTTTCAACGAAAGAGTTGTGCCTCTGTCAGTTGGCGGATTTCGTCCATCTCGACGCCGTCGGCGATTTCGATCACCTTTAGGCCGCCCTCGACCACTTTGAATACGCCAAGGTTGGTGATGATTTCATCCACCACGCCTGCGCCCGTTAGCGGCAGGGTGCATTTTTTCAGTAGCTTGCTTTCGCCCTTTTTATTGGTGTGGTCCATAATCACGATTACACGGCCAACACCTGCAACCAGATCCATGGCGCCGCCCATACCTTTGACCAGCTTGCCCGGGATCATCCAGTTGGCGAGGTCGCCATTTTCGGCCACTTCCATCGCGCCAAGGATCGCCATCGCGATTTTGCCGCCGCGGATCATCGCAAAGCTGTCAGCAGAGCTGAAATAACTGGTACGGTGCAGTTCGGTAATGGTTTGTTTACCGGCATTTATCAAATCGGCGTCAATCTCGTCTTCGGTCGGGAAGGGGCCCATGCCCAACATACCGTTTTCGGATTGCAGGGTCACATCCACACCCTCGGGGATGTAGTTCGACACCAGCGTCGGAATACCGATGCCAAGGTTTACATACATGCCGTCACGAAGTTCGCGCCCTGCGCGTTCGGCCATCTGGTTTCTATCCCATGCCATTGCTCAACCCTCCCGCACTGTGCGTTGTTCGATACGTTTTTCGTGGCCACCTTCAAAGATGCGATGCACGAATATACCCGGTGTATGAATCATATCTGGATCGAGGCTACCGGTAGGCAGGATTTCCTCAACTTCAGCGATGCAGATTTTTCCGCATGTGGCCACATTGGGATTAAAGTTACGCGCTGTCTTGCGGTAAACTAGATTTCCAGCGCGGTCACCTTTCCAAGCTTTGACGATGGCAAGATCGGCAACAATTCCTTCTTCCAATATATAGGTCTCGCCGTTGAAATCTTTGTGTTCTTTACCCTCGGCAATCACCGTACCAACACCAGTTTTTGTGTAAAAGCCAGGAATACCTGCGCCGCCCGCTCGCATGCGCTCAGCCAACGTGCCTTGCGGATTGAATTCCAGCTCCAATTCGCCGGAAAGATACTGACGCATGAACTCCGCATTTTCGCCCACATAAGACGAAATCATCTTTTTGACCTGTTTTGTTTGCAAAAGCACACCAAGACCAAAGTCGTCCACACCGGCATTGTTAGATGCAACCGTCAGGTTCTTGGTGCCGGCGTCGCGGATACCTTCGATCAGGTTTTCGGGGATTCCGCAGAGGCCGAAACCACCCGCCGCAATCTTCATTCCGTCGAACAGGACGCCTTTCAGCGCCTCGGCCGCAGAGTTGTAGACTTTTTTCATAAGTGTACTCCTGTTTATCGTGTGTTGGGTAACCCAAGGTTAAGGGGTTGACGTTGGCTATCTGGAGTCTGCTCCGGTAGGGGGCAGGATAGTATGCTAACGAAAGCGGCTGTTACTATGCCTCCCAATGACGTAGACCATCTTCTTCTTGTCAAAATTAGCCAGTCGTCCAGACCAAAGCGTCACCGCCCCGCGCGCGCCCAGTATTCACTAAAAATCTCATCTACATCCGGCTCCACCGTTTCAATCTCGCGCACCACCTTGGTGATATTCATGAAGTGCTTCCAATGCAGGTTTTCGTCGATGGAATTGCCACCCCAACTACCGCACCCCATCGAAAGCGAAAACGGCAGTCCGTTGTTGAATGAGCCGCCGGTGGCAAAGCAATGGGCCTGATTGACGATGACGCGACAGGTCGGGATGACCTGGCCCAGCTCCACCGCGCGGTCGTCGCGTTTGGTGTGGATGCCGATTGAATGCCCGGCGCCCTGATGGGCAAGAATTCGGGCTGCGATATCCCGGGCTTCTTCGAAATCTGCTGCGCGGTAGAGTGCCACAACCCGCGAAAGCTTTTCACCCGAAAGCGGATGATCCGGGCCGATGCCGTCGGTGGGAACGGCAATGAATTCGGTGCCTTCCGGCACTTCGCCTTGTAGCCCCAACTCTTTGATCAGGACATCGGCGTCCTTGGCCAGAACCAGCCGGTTCAGTTTGCCGTCCGGCCAGAGCCGCTGGACAACTTTTTCCCCAAGGATTTCATCCACGACAAAGCCGCCTTCCTTGACCATTGCTGCGACGAACTGATCATAGATCTTGTCGACGACGACCAGTGCGTTCTCGGAGGAACACGAAGTGGCGTTATCAAATGTCTTGGATGCTTTGATCTTGGCCGCCGCGTCGGCCAGATCGGCGGTTTCATCGACGATGACCGTCACGTTACCTGCCCCAACGCCAATGGCCGGGGACCCAGAGGAATAGGCGCGCCGCACATTGTCCTGAGAGCCGGTCACGACCACCAGATCGGTGATCTCCAACATCCGCTGAGTTTTTGCCTTGTCGCCTGGGGGCGGGATCATTTGCACCAGATCGTGGTCAATGCCAAGTTTGTCGAACTCAGTATAGATATGCCCGATCAGGGTTTCACAGGCGGCGATCCCCTTGGGAGAGGGCGACAGCACGATCGCATTGCCGCATTTCACAGCGTTGATTATGTTGTTAGCCGGTGTTGCGACAGGGTTGGTTGACGGTACCACAGCACCGATGACCCCGATGGGCCGGGCAATTTCGGTGATACCCTGTGCCGGGTCTTCCGCGATAATGCCACAGGTTTTAACCCCTGCAATATCGCGCAACAGACCAAGTGTCTTGCGGTGGTTCTTAGTGATCTTGTCTGTGACATTGCCAAGCCCGGTGGTCTGCACGGCAAGTTCAGCCATCTGTCGGTTGTGGGCGGGTTCCATAATCGCCCATCCAACCGCCTGAGCGACTATATCATAGCGGTCCTGCGTGGCGCCATCTTCAAAACGTGCTTGTGCCTTGCGCGCGCGCGCAACGATTTCATCTACAATCGATGTGTTCGACATGGGGAATGGTCCTATCCTGAGCGGGTATTAGCCACGGATGATTTTCAACGCACTGATCAGCGCTTCTTCATACCGGGTTTTCTGTTTGGTGATCTGATCTTTGGTCCAGCTGTAAAAACCCTTGCCGGATTTCACGCCGATATTCCCGTCTGCAACCAACTGCTGCATATACGGGCTGGGTTCCGAGGCGTTGCACAGATCAGGGTAAATTCGGCTGGCGGCAGAGTTCTGCACGTCAATGCCAGAGAAATCCTTTTGCAGCAGCGGTCCGGCCCCGACGTAGCGAATGCCAAAGCTGAGCTGCACCGCAGCGTCTACATCCTCGGGCGAGGCGATGCCCTGTTCGACCATGAAAATCGCCTCGCGCATCAGCGCGTGCTGAATACGGTTAGCCAAAAAGCCGGGAATGTCCTTTTTGACCCAGACCGGGCGCTTATTCAGTGCCTCGATGACGTCGCACAGGTATTTCCCTACCTGCGGATCGGTGTGCACCGAGCTGACGACCTCGACCAGCGGGATCAAGTGGGCGGGCATGAAGTAATGCAACCCTGCCATCCGGTTCTGACTGGCCAACCCTTTGCCAATCTCGCTAATTGGATAACTGGAGGAATTGCTGGTGATCGCTGCATCCGGGCGGCAAAGCGTCTCGACCTGGGCAAATATCTTCTGTTTCAGCTCCAGGTTTTCCGACACGGCCTCGACCACGATGGTGATCTTGTCCCACGGTAAGGCGGCTATATCGGTGGCCACATTCAGGTTGCGCGCACAATCGGTGGCTTCAAGCTGTTCAAGGCAGTTTTGCACATTGCCGGGGATGGTTTCCGCCTGCATGGCATTGGTTTCGGCCACATGGGTGATCCAGTCACCCGCGCAGAACGATGCTGCAATTCCGGCCCCCATGGTTCCGCCGCCAATAACAACAACATGATTTTCTGAGGTCATTTGGTCTTCTTTCGATTGCCAGCCGCTTTGATATTAGCTGTGGCTTTTCGGCGTCGGGACGACCCGCGTACGATGGACACCACCGTCGCAATGGTCATGGCGAAGAATACCAGTGCAATCGGGCTGCTGAAAAAGATCATCGGATCCCCGTCAGAAATCGACAGCGACCGGCGCAGTCCTTTTTCCAGCATCGGCCCCAGGACAAAGGCGATAAGGAAGGGAATTGTCGAAATCTCAAAAACCGACATGATAAAACCGACCAGGCCAAAGCAGAACATCACCAGCACATCGAACATATTGTTGTTAATCGAGTAGCTGCCAAAGACACAAAGCACAAAGATTGCCGGGAAGATCACCGAGGTTGAGATATTGGTGACGATTTTCTGCACATGCTTGATGAAGACGACCCCGACAAACCGCAGGGCGATGTCACACATGATTAGCGCACAGAAGAGACCGAAGATCAGGTCGATATGCTGAATGAACATCAGGGGGCCGGGCTGCAGATCATGGATCATGAACGCCCCGAGCATCACGGCAGTCACCACGTCGCCGGGGATGCCAAGCGCCAGTAATGGCACCAGCGTCGAACCGTTCACCCCATTATTTCCTGCCTCAGCAGCGGCCACCCCTTCAAGCGAGCCGTTGCCAAACTCTTCCGGGTGTTTTGATTTCTTGCGAGCGCGCTCATAGCTGACAAAGGCCGCAGGTGTCGCGCCAAGCCCTGGGATGATCCCGATAAAGAGGCCAATGAACCCACCCCGGATCATATGCGGCAGCGAGGTTAGAAACTCGGCCATGCTGAGCTTGGAATCTTCTGAATTCAACTCTCCGGTCTGGGTAGAAATGGTGGCACTGCCACCCATTTGGCGAGAACGGTTGAGTTGCATGAATATTTCGGGGATGGCGAAAAGTCCGATCAAAAGCGGCACAAAACTGAAACCTGCGGTCAGTTGCAACACGCCGAAATCGAAACGGCCAGAGCCTACAAACGGATCCACGCCGACAGTGGCCACCAAGAAACCCAAACCGCCAGCGATCAATCCTTTGATCATCGACTTGCCAGAAACGCCGCCGATTATGGTGATCGAAAACAGGATCAGCGCAAAGTATTCGGGTGATTTGAAATAGAGCGCGATACCCCCCAGCAGGGGCAGGATAAGGATCACCACAAAGGTGCTGACCAGATCACCCACACAGGACGCCCAGTTGGCCATGTGCAGCGCTTTGCCAGCTTTGCCCTGTTGCGACAGTTTGAAACCATCGATGGCTGTGGCTGTGGCTGCTGGTGTACCCGGAGTGTTCAACAGGATGGCCGAGAATGACCCGCCATAGATTGCCCCCACATAGACCGCCATTAAAAGGCTAAGCGCGGTAAGCGGTTCCATCGAAAAGGTGAACGGAAGCGTCAGCGCCACCGCCATCGTGATCGACACGCCCGGGATCGCGCCGCAGAGCGTTCCGATTGCCACGCCGGCAAAAACGGCCAATACATTCTTGACCGTCAGGAACATGAAGAACCCGTTCTTGAAATGCTCCATATAGGTCGCGAAATAGTCTATAATCGAATTGATTATTTCCATGATGAGTTTCCCCCATATGATACCGGGTTAAAAGAGGCCATTGAACAAAGCACCTCGCGGGATGCTGATACTGGCTATTTTTTCAAAGAACAGGAACATCACTATGACGAACCCCACCGAAATGAGGATGGATTTCTTCAAGTCCTGATAACCGAACATCCGCATAAGCAGGATCATCGCGACACACACCGCGGGCATCATACCGACCCAGCGGATCGCCCAGATCGCGATCAGGATCAGCGCAATACAAAGCAGAGTGGCAGTGGTGATGCGTTTTTCCTCGGCCCGATCGGATTCAGCAGCCGTTGTATGACCGTTATAGATCAATAAGATACTGAGAAATATCAGAAACCCAGCCAAAGCCTTGGGAAAGAAATCAGGGGCTATGAAGGTTCCGGGTACCATTGGGTCGACAACCTGCCACGGAATGATTCCAAACATCAGGATGATGGAAAAGACCAGCAGCACCAAACCGAGGATCGAATCCCTGTTGGCGATGCGTTGGCCGATCTTGTCGGTGAATCTCAGTTCGGTCATCTGGGGCCTCCGTGTAATTTTGCGTCTATTATCTGGCGCGCACCGCGCCATCATGACGGCGACGTAAAGTGCAGGTGACAGCCCCGGATCAGGCCGGGGCTGTCGAGAGTGTTTATTCCTTCAGCAGGCCAAGATCGGGGACGCGCGCGCG
>DAOVVL010000248.1 GCA_030637205.1 Thalassospiraceae bacterium
CCGATGTCCACCACCGCAACACGCCCCACGCCCAAAATATTGGGCACGGGTGCTTTGCGATCAGTTGTTGGGGGTGTGTGTTCCTGCAATCCGGCCATGGCCATACCCTTTTGTCTTACTTCTTTTTACCAGCAGCCTTGGCGGTCTTTTTAACAGTGCGCGCGCCCTTGCCCCGCCCCGACAGTGACGGATTGGTCATGAAATAGCGGTGCGCACAAAATTCTTCTTCGCCCGCCCCATGTAAACGATCGTAACTGCCATATTTGTTCAGCACCCAGCTTTGCTCGGTGTCTTTAAAGTTGGCAATCATGATCTCGTCGAGGATCTGGCGATGCACGGTGGTGTATTCGATGGGGACCAAACATTCAACCCGGCGATCGAGATTGCGCGGCATCCAGTCGGCCGATGAAATAAACACCTTGGCTTCGCGCGATGGCAGTTCGTGGCCGTTGGCAAACGCCACGATGCGCGAATGTTCAAGGAACCGCCCAACAATGCTTTTCACCCGGATGTTATCGGATAAGCCCTGAATGCCGGGACGCAGGCAACAAATACCGCGCACCACCATATCAATTTCAACACCGGCTTGGGACGCCCG
This sequence comes from Thalassospiraceae bacterium, assembly GCA_030637205.1. GTDB lineage: Bacteria > Pseudomonadota > Alphaproteobacteria > Rhodospirillales > Magnetovibrionaceae > DAOVVL01. The sequence goes on from DAOVVL010000248.1 coordinate 599, forward strand.
GTAAAGCGCATCGATTAGCACTTCATCGACCAGCGAATTAAGCTTGGCCCAAATGGCGGCGGGCTTTTTCGCCTTGGCGTTTTTGATTTCGTTCTCGATCAGTTTCAGCAGTTGATCGCGTAGCGTGACCGGTGAAAAGATCAGTTTTTCCATCTTTTCAGGTTTTGAATAACCAGTCATGTAATTGAACAGCCGCGCCGCATCCTGACACATCGCCTTGTCACAGGTGAAGAACGAAAGATCGGTATAAACCTTGGCCGTGATGGGATGATAGTTGCCGGTGCCGAAATGCACATAGGATTTAAGCCCTTTGCTTTCGCGGCGCACTACCAGATTAACCTTGGCGTGGGTCTTTTTATCCATGAAGCCGTAGATCACCTGTGCGCCGGCGCGTTCCAGATCGCGCGCCCAGCGAATGTTGGCTTCTTCATCAAAGCGCGCTTTCAGCTCGACCATGGCGGTAACCGACTTTCCGGCTTCGGCGGCTTCGATCAGGGCTTCGATGATGGGTGAATCATTGCTGGTGCGATAAAGCGTTTGTTTAATCGCCACCACCTTGGGGTCGCGCGCGGCTTGGCGTACAAACTGCACCACCACATCGAAACTTTCATACGGGTGATGCACAATAAGGTCTTTTTTGCGAATGGCCTGAAACACGTTGCCGCCAAAATCGCGCACCCGTTCGGGAAAGCGCGCATTGAACGGGGCAAACAACAAATCGGGGCGTTCTTCGACAATCAATTGCGACAGATCAGCCTGCCCCAAAAGCCCGTCAAGACGGAACACGTCTTCTTCATCAACGCCCAGTTCATCAATCACCAGCGCCGTCATTTCGTCATCCATTTCGGTGTTAACCGCAAGGCGGATCACAGAACCCCGACGGCGGCGTTTGAGCGCGCTTTCAAACGTGCGCACCAGGTCTTCGGCTTCTTCGTCAATTTCCATTTCTGAATCACGAATGACCCGAAAGTAAGCGATGTGCGCCAGTTTATATTCAGGGAACAAACGTTCCATAAACAGGGCCACCATTTCTTCGATCGGGATGAAGCGAATGACGCTGCCCGGAAGGCGCACAAAACGTTCCAGCAAATGCGGTATCGGCAACAAGGCGCGCAGAATTTCACCTGAAGTTTTGTGTTTCAGCGACATCACCAGCGAAAAGCCAAGGTTGGGAATAAACGGAAACGGATGCGCGGGATCAATGGCCAACGGGGTCAACACCGGGAACACGTGTTCCATAAAATATTTATCAAGCCATTCACGGTCGCGCGCGGTGATATCATCCGCGTGCAGGACATTTATTTTGGCGTCAGCCAGCTCGCTGCGCAGTTGACGCCAACATTCCTGCTGCCTGGCCATCAATTCATTACCCGCCACGGAAATGGCTTCAAGTTGTTGCGCCGGGTTGAGGCCGTCTTGCGATTGGGTTTTGACCTTGGCGCGCACCTGGCCTTTCAGGCCCGCAACACGCACCATATAAAATTCATCAAGGTTCGCAGCGGAAATTGAAAGAAAGCGTACCCGTTCCAACAACGGGTGCGCCGGGTTTGTTGCTTCTTCAAGAACGCGCGTGTTGAACGCCAGCCACGACAACTCGCGGTTGGCAAAACGCTCGGTAGAGTTGAGACCGATCCTTGGGAAATCGATCTTGGTCATCATTGAAAACTCCGAAAGCCTGAAGAAAGCCCTCAAAAGCGGGCAAACGGCAGTCTAACCCTTTGAGATTCTTTTGTCATCTCCACCCACCCAAAAACATTTTCACTTAAAGTGGGCATTTAATGGTCATGGGCGATCTGCGCTTCGTCACTTTACGCATTGAATTTCCAATACCCTAAAACGTGCCGGGATAGGCCCCGCCATCAATCAAGAAATTCTGGCCGGTCAGGTATCCGGCTTGGGCAGAACAAACATATGCGCACAAATCGCCAAATTCGCCCGGTTGACCAAACCGTCCTGCGGGATTGGTCGCCAGTCGCTCGGCGGTGACATCTTCAACGCTGAGGCCACGGTTTTTTGCCGCAGCCTGTAATGTGGTGGTCAAGCGGTCAGTGTCAAACGGCCCCGGCAGTATGTTGTTGATGGTCACGTTGCTGGCCACGGTTTTGCGCGAAAGGCCGGCAATAAATCCGGTCAGGCCAGAGCGCGCGCCGTTCGACAGCCCCAACACATCAATAGGCGCCTTCACAGCGCCTGACGTAATGTTGACGATGCGCCCGAACTTGCGATCAATCATGGTGTCCACCGTAGCCTTGATCATAAAAATGGCTGACAACATGTTGGCGTCCAGCGCCTTGATCCAGTCATCGCGGTCCCAGTCACGAAAATCGCCGGGCGGCGGACCGCCTGCGTTGTTGACCACGATATCGGGGTTGGGGCAAACCGCCAGCACCGCCGCGCGGCCTTCGTCGGTGGTCACATCGGCAACAACGGGGGTAATGGTGACCCCGGTCTCTTTTTGAAGTGCGTCTGCGGTTTCCATCAGCGGGCCTTCGGTGCGTGCCGATATCACCACGTCCACGCCTTCAAGCGCCAGCGAACGCGCACAGGCACGCCCCAGCCCCTTGCTGGCGGCACATACGATGGCCTTTTTGCCTTTGATGCCAAAATCCATTTGGGAGGTCTCCTTTAAAAACGTATTTTTTCCAGCACCCGTTTAACCAGCGGAATGGTCACGGCGCGCTTTTCACTAAGTGCCAAGCGATCGATTTCAGCAACCATGTGGCGTGCCGACTTGAATGATCGGTCCATGCGCGCCACCACATATGCAATCACGTCCTGGCCCACGTCAAGCTGGCGGTCGGAAAATTGTTTAACCAGCAAAGCCTGTAACAGCGCATCATCGGGCGGGCGAATTTCCGCCACCGGAGCAGTGTTCAGCCGCGAGCCTAAATCCTTGAGCTTGACCGCCCAGCGCGCAGGCGCGCTTTCAGCCGTGACCAATACCCGGATGTCGGCTTCACGGGCCAGATTATATAAGTGCAGCAGCAATTCTTCGCCACCGCTTTCGATCAATGCCGGGGCATCTTCGATGACCAGCGCACGCGCACCGCTCACCACATCATCGGCACCGCGGCGCACCAGTTCATCCGCATCTATCAAACTTGCCCCGCTTTTTTGCAAAAACACATTGGCCAGATGGGTCTTGCCCGAACCTTCGGGGCCGGCAATGACCAAAAAAGGTGACGGCCAGTCAGGCCAGCGGTCAATCCACGCCACCGCATCTGCGTTGCC
>DAOVVL010000298.1 GCA_030637205.1 Thalassospiraceae bacterium
GCCTATGGCGGCTCGATCATCGGCGCGTATGCGGCATACAAGTTCCTGAGCGCGCGCACGCCCGAACAAAAAGCGCACTATGACTGGATGGGCTATAACGCCAACATCGTCGCCATTTGCGGCCTGCTGCCGTTGCCGTTTGCCGGTTATTACCTGGTAGCCGAAATGTACATCTACAGCCAGCAGATGGGCATCACGCTGATGGGTGGTATTTTTGCGTGGCTGTTCATTATTCAGGCGGTGCTGATCGGCACCTTGTTCCTGTCGGCCAACTACTACCTGTGGTGCGGCATGGGCCGTAGCGAAGGGGGCGTGCGATATACCAAATACATGAAGTATCTGGCGATCGGCATGGTCGGCGCGTTTTTGGTATGGTTCACGCCACACACGCTGATCCTGACCAACGAGGAACTGAAAGCGCTGGGCGGACCGTATCACAAGTTCTTAGGGCCCCTGGGCATCATGCCGGCGAAAAACACCGCGGTGAACCTGATGATCCTGATCACCGCGCTCAGTTTCATTATTTATCGTCGCGCCAACAAAATCGCCACCGTGCCGTGGGCCACGGCGGGCAACGCGCTGCAAATTGCGCTGTTTAGCGCCGCCATCGCCAATATCTTCTGGCTTGGCATTTATCACGGCTATTTCACCAACACGGTGTACAAGGTCGCGGCTTCGATCCCCCAGGTGCTGACCACGCTGTCGACGATTACTATTTCCCTGACGCTGGAAAGTTTCATCTATAAAGGCGCGCGCGAAGTGGCGCCCCAGCGCTGGGGCCAGGTTCCGGCGCGTTCGCAATATGCACTGTTTCTGTTGGCGGTATCGTTTACCTGGCTGATGGGCCTGATGGGCTATATCCGTTCCGGTATTCGCCAGCACTGGCATGTGGCCGACGTGTTTCGCGACAATTCCCCCGATGCCTTCACGCCCACGCTGGGTTACGCCACCAACGTAATCTCGGTGGCGACGATATTGTTCATGGCGATGGTGATCTTCGTTTTCTGGCTGGCACAGATCAGCGGTCAGAAATCCGATCCCGCCGGGTACTGGAAGGAGTAGCCGGACATGAAACAATTCCTTTCCGTCATCGCGTTTTCGTTGCTGACCATCGGTTTGTTTACGGGCTTTTCCAATTTCGGTATCCCGCGCATTGAGCCGGCACCGCCACCGGTGCAGGAAGAAATTGACCTGGGGGCCATGACCATGGACGGCTTCATCGCATTGGGCGAACGGCTGATCCCCGGCAAGGGCACCTGCACGCTGTGTCACAACGATCTGGGTCGCGCCCCGATGCTCAATGAAATCGTTGCCAACGCTGCAAAACATCTGGCCGATCCGCGCTATGAAGGTGAGGCAACGGATCTGGGCGAATACATTTACGAATCGATGGTCGATCCCTCAGCCTTTGTGGTCGTCGGTTTTGGCAAAGCCGGCAGCGGCGATACCGTCAGCCCCATGCCCGACGTTTCAGCCGGCTCCATTGGCTTGAGCGAAGCCGAGTTGCTGGCCATTGTGGCGTATTTGCAGGATTCCGGTGGTGTCGATGTCACGGTGGAAATTCCCAGCGATGCGGGCGATATCGAAGAAGAGGAAGAAGACAGTGGTGAGCCGCGCGAAGCGTTTGAGACCGTTCAGGACATCATCGACGAGTTCGCTTGCGGCGCGTGTCACATCATTGGCGAAGAAGAAGGCGAGCTTGGCCCCAACCTCAATGCCATGGGGGCTTCATACGATGCGGCCTACATCCGCCAGGGTATCCTCGACCCCAATGCAATTCTCGCCGAAGGTTTTGATGAAGACATCATGCCCGATGACCTCGGAACCCAAATGTACGCGTCAGAAGTTGAGCTTATGGTCAACTATCTGGCCGGTTTGAAGTAGGAGAGGAGTGAAAAAAATGCGCATTCCAAGACTACTTCAGGCAGTTCTGGTTCTGGTCGGGGTGTATGGCGGCTTCATTGTGGTGTTTGATTACATGCTCGGTCAGGTAATCCCGCAAAGCCTGCTCAATATGTACATGTTCTTTGTTTCGGCTGGTGTGTTCATGGTGTTCACGTTTACCGAAGAAAGCACCAATGAAATCGTCGGCCCCATCAAGGCGTTGGTGGAAGACCCGTCCAAGAAAAAACTGCGCAACGTGGTGTTTATTCTGGTGCCGCTGTTTTTTGGCTGGATGACCTATGACCAGATGAAGCCCAGCTTCGAAGCGCCGGTGGAACTGCGCACCATTCACCCGGCGCCGCCGTCGACGGCCAAGGTGTATGGCAAGCGCTATAACTTACTCACGCTGGTAAATCCGTTCCGCAAGTTTGAAAAAGAAGACCCGGAAAAGTTTGCCGAACTGGTCCGCGAAGGCGGCGATGTCTATGTCAAAAATTGCCAGTATTGCCACGGCGACAAGCTCGACGGCAAAGGCCCCTACGCCCAAGGCCTGAACCCGGTTCCGCTGAACTTCCAGGATGTGGGCACCATTGCCCAGTTGCAGGAAGGATACCTGTTCTGGCGCATTACCACCGGTGGCCCCGGCCTGCCCAAGGAAGCGACGCCGTGGCTTTCGGCCATGCCGGTGTGGGAAGACTTCCTCAGCGAAGACGAGGTCTGGAAAGTGATCCTCTTTCTTTATGACTACACCGGCTACAGCCCAAGATCGTGGGGACACGAATGATGTTTGCCATGATGAAAAAGAAAATGAATTTGTTATTGCCCGCCTTTGTGGCGCTGTCTGTGCTGGGTGCAGGCCATGCACAAGCCGCGCCGGGCGACCTTGAAAAGGGCGAGACGATTTACCTCAAACGCTGTGTGTGGTGCCACGGGGAAGACGGCGACGGGTTGGGTGCTGCAGACGGGTTGCTGGTGCCACCGCCGCGCGATTTCACGATGGGTCTATACAAGTTCAAAACCACGCCGTTTGGTGAAGACTTTCCCAATGATGCAGACATTTTCAATATGATTTCCGAAGGCATGCCGGGCACCGACATGCCGGGCTGGAAAGACATGCTTTCCGAACAAGACCGCTGGGACTTGGTTGCCTACCTGAAGGCCTTTGCCGAACTGGAAGAAGAGCCGGGCAGTGTGGTTGATTTTGGAACGCAGGTGGCCAGC
>DAOVVL010000233.1 GCA_030637205.1 Thalassospiraceae bacterium
ATTCCGAGCTTAACCCCGGATCGGACAGCAGATGGTGCGCCGATGCCAGTTGCAGGAACAAGATATACATCAAGAACGCGGTGCGGCTGACCTTTTCGCTTAACGGTTTGGCACCGAACAAAATCGCCGCGATGGCATACCAAACTGCAATTTGTGCCGCCACGTTGATCTGCTGCGAAGCGTGACCCATGCCCCACCAAACGATCCGGTAAATCAGACCGTCGATACTGGGAATGAGGCCCAGTGACCATGCAAGGGTCGGGATCAGGATGACCGCACCGGTTGCTATGGTGAACACCGCAATGATTGCGGCCGTCATGGCCCCAAACGTCACCAGCGGGATCGAACCTTCGTAGGTGTTTTCCTTTTTGGCATAGTAGAGCGTGGCGAAGAACGTCACACAACCCAGCAACGCGCCCACGGCAAACAAGATGATGCCAAGATAGAAGTGCGGTGCCGCCATCATGGGAACATAGGATGTGAACATCACACTGGAATCGCCTTGCAGCACGGCAACATTCGTGGTTACAGCACCGACAAGCATCAACCAGTAGCCAACCCACGCAAATTGCGGCCATGCAAGCCGGGCATTAAGCAAGATGGCTGAACAGAAGTATAACAACGCCATTTCAAAGAAAATGCACCACACCAGCAAAACGTCCAGGCCGTGTGCGGTAAGCGCCAGATAAAACAGGTCGGCATCAAGAAGATGCACAGCCGGCCAACGTGTCAGTGCTACGAGCAGGCCGAACAGTCCGCCAACCAAAAGAAATACCACCGCAGTTACGGCGTTCCACTTGATCAGCTTGTCGGCCTGTAAATCTATTTTAAACCCGGTGTCCGGGCAGGTACGAAAATTAGCCATGATAATCCCCTCACTTTACAAATATCTTGCCGACCATGGTATGATGACCAATGCCGCAAAATTCATTGCAGATCACGCTGAACTCGCCCGATGACGTGGGCGTGATCGTCAGCACCATTTCGTATTCCGGGATGATTTGCAGGTTGATGTTTTCAGGAAGCAGCGACCAACCGTGCATATAATCCAGAGACGACAGGTGCAGTCGATATGACTTGTCCTGTTCCAGCTCAAGGATCGGCCACCATTCCCACAAACGGCCCAGCATATAAATGTCGCTGCCCGCGGGCGGCGCCACTATCGGTATGCCCGATGCCGCGTCCTCGCGGACGGTGTATTTATCAGCGAACGCTTCGGTCTTGTCGGCGAACGCTTCCTGGGTGGTTTTATAGGCTTCGTTGGAAAGGTTCTGTTCCCCGGCAAAATGCCAGTAGGGCATCATGAAAAACATGATCATCGCCCACACGAATGCAAGGGCAACCCAGAGAACTTCGGTTTTTTCGACCGGCTCGTTCCACCAGATTTTTTGTTCAGTTGGAAATATACTCATAATTGTCCCTCCTCAAGGCGCCGCAGGAATGGCGAGCACTTCGACCACCCCCCAAACGGTGTACAGAAGTGTCGGTACCACAACGCCCAGCACCAACAGCACAAACGGGCTGTCAAGCAGCCGCTGCATAAACGGGATATTTCCCGAAGAAGTATCGTTCATGATTTCCCTCCTCTTGAATGTCGGCCTTACATTTACTGTGACCCCCCGGCGCGCCGACGATCCCCGCCCGGGGCCTATAGACAATTTCAGACATTATAAGTCGGCCACAGCGACCAGTCGACCGCCTTAACCAAAGTCAATTCTGGACTTTTTCAAGGCTGAAAAATGCACTAACCATTTGAAACCAATGGAGCTTGGTAAGGGCCGTATATAAGTGGGAACGCGGGTTCAGGGCCGCTTAGGCCGACTTCTCGCTCTTGCAGAAATCTTCGAGATTCTGGTGACTTTCGATGATCACCTCATGGCCGTGGCTTTCGACACCAATGGTGCGAAGCTTGGCCAGTGCGCGCGACAAGGTTTCCGGCTTCATGCCCAGACGGGCCGCAACCAGGGTTTTGTCGTACGGCAAATGCAAAACGATGGGATCTTCTTCGTTGTGACACAGGCTGAGCAGAAAATCGCCCAAACGCTCGGCCGTCGATTTAACCACCAGGCGTTCGATCAGGTCGATATGAAAACGCAACCGCCGCGACATCGCCGAAAGCATGTACATGGCAAGCTTGGGCTGTTCTTCGATGCGCTTGACGAACGGCGCGCCCTTAATCAGCACCAACCGGGTATCGGTCACGCATTCGGCGCTGACCGGATAGTTCTGGCCTTCAAATATTGCGGCTTCGGCGAACGACTGGCCACGGGTAACAATCTCGATCACGGCCTCGTCACCATCGGCGGTCTGGCGGAACAATTTAACCCAGCCATCCAGCACCACGTAAAAGTGATCCGCCTGTTCGCCTTGCATGAACAGGTTTTTGTGGCATGGCATATCCTGGACCTGAAAGCCCTGCATCAGTTGCTTCAGATCGTCAGTTTCCATGCGCGAAAACAGCGGCACTTTTTTTAACAACGCCAATAGCTGAATATCGTTCATGCCTAAACGCTCCGAAATTATGCTCTGGGTCCTATAAGCCCTTGGAACTTATAAAGACTATAGGTCACTTTGCGGTTTGCCCAAAGCCTTACAGACACCCCTTTTGCCCAGGCACGATTGACAAACGTCAAGGACCGCTGGGCTTTGCCCGCGATACTGGAAAATAAGCGCCAATCTACCAATATCTAGGCTTTTATCCTCTGAAAACCGGCTTTTTAAATGATGTGCCCGCAAGACACACCCGATCATTCAGGCAAAGCAAACGCCGCTAACCCAGCGCCACCTCCGGCCCTGCCGCCGGTGATGCTGCAGCACGGCTTTCGACCCTTTTTTCTGTTGGCAGGCCTTTACGCCGCAGCTCTGGTCCCCTTATGGCTGGGGGCTTACCTGAGCGGCGTCGTTAATTTTGCCTGGCCAGCCGGTTTGCTGCATGGCCACGAAATGGTTTTCGGATTTGCCACCGCCGCCTTTTCAGGGTTCCTGCTCACCGCCGTTCCCAACTGGGAAGGATCAAAACCGTGCAACGGCAACCGGCTGGCGGTGCTGGTGGGGTTGTGGATTGCCGGGCGCATAGCGATTTGGTCGGCGCTTTGGTTGCCCGGTTGGCTGGTTGCAATCGTGGATACTTCATATCTGCCGGCGCTGGCCATAATCGGCATTCCCGAACTCATCAAAAGCCCATCTAAGCGAAACAAGGTCTTTCTGGCTTTGCTAACCGGCTTAACCATCGCCAATGCACTGGTTCATATGAAAGCCCTTGGCTTCAACCCCGGTGCCAGCGGAAACCGTATCGGACTGGATTTGCTGATCGTCATGATTGCGATCATCGGCGGGCGGGTGGTGCCCACCTTTACCCAGGGCGCGCTCAGAAGTGCTGGCGTCGTGGTGCGCGCACCTTCAAAACTGGACGCCCTTGCCATCGCCGCCGTGATCGCGTTGGTCGTGGCCGACGCTGCAGCGTGGCTCTATCCGGGTGGGCTTAATGTCGTCGCCATCATCGCACTGATAGCCGGCGTCCTGAACGCGCTCAGGATGCGCGGTTGGGGCACCTTAAAAACTTTTGCGCAACCCATTGTGTGGATTTTGCATCTGGGATTTACCTGGCTGGCGTTTGGCCTGATGGTGCGCAGCGCGTACGAACTGCTTGGCTTGGGCACGGCAGCCCTGCACGGAATGGCGGCCGGTGCGATCGGCACCATGACACTTGCAATTATGAGCCGCGCGGCGCTGGGCCATTCGGGTCGCGCGTTGGTGACCCCGCGCCCGGTGGTGCTTGCCTATGTGCTGGTTTCAATTGCAGCCCTTAGCCGGCTGGCGCAACCCCTGATGGGCACCCCTGCCCTGATCATGGCAGCCGCTGCATGGACAGCGGCGTTCCTGATTTTTTCGATTGTATACTGGCCTATTCTGACCCGCCCGCGCCAACCGTTCTGACCACAACTTCAAATCACATTTAAGTTCCAAGCCGTGGATTAAACGCCGCGTGCAAACGTTATCCATGTGTAAAAGGAGAAAATTTACGCGGCTTGATTATTGATCAAATCAAAAC